>NZ_JACJSW010000162.1:0-51195 GCF_014698375.1 Microcystis flos-aquae FACHB-1344
CATTTTCAGGCGTGCGCTTAAGTCTCTCATGCTGACGATACTTTTATCCAGTGCAAAACCTATCCAACAGGACACAAAAGTAAATGTACTTAATGCGGGATAGTCATTTTTGGGGAGTGGCTTGAGAAGCTCTTTCATTAGTTTTGGGAAAATTGTTAGCATGGCTTATTCACATTTATTGGTGTATATTTACTTTGTTTTCTTATCTATAATATCAAATTTTGTACGACTTTTTTCCCCGTTCAACACTTCTGAGGCAAAATCTTTATTAGGGGGTTGCCCTCTTTTTAAGTCTCCTTCCCCAAATTCCTCAATTTTTTCTTCAAGTTTATCTAATTTTTCAGTTCGAGGAACAGCAAGAGTAAAATGTTGCGTAGATTCAGCAATTGGTTTTAAACCTGTACCACTTAAATTAATTTTTTGTTCATGTTCCAGTTTAATTAATACGGACTTTCTTTCCTCTTCAGACATTTCTTGTAGTTGACGAGAGATCCTTCTAACTTGCTGTCTTAAATTATCAGCTTTCTCTTTTCGCTGTTGGATTTTCTCTGGTGAAAGTGGCAGCAAACGAGGTCGTTCCTTACCACGTTTAGCCGTTTGAGGTTGAGTGAGAGATAAGAGGGGAAAATCTGGGTTCATTACACAATTATCCTAGTTTTTGTTCTTGCTTCAGATGAGGCTTTTTTAAAAGCTTTAAGTTGCTCGGAAATATCTTGACTTTGAAGTTGTTCTCGACCTTCAAGAATCATCGTTTTAATAGCTTCTATCGTGATACGTTGAATATCTGCATACGATAGTGAACTCATATTCTTAGCGATATATTCCAGTGAGCCATCAAAATAAACTCCATTTAAAAGACGTTGAAGATAAAACTCTCGTTCGGTTTTAGTGGGTAAGGAAAATTCAATCAAATCATCAAATCGTCTCCACAAAGCAGGATCTAGTAAATATTGATGATTACTCGCTGCAATGACAATACTTTTGGATGAATCAAAAGAATCCATAGCTTGCAGTAAACTATTAACAACTCGTTTGAGTTCCCCTACATCATTAGGATCATCTCGATTCTTGCCCACTGCGTCAACTTCATCTAAAAGCAGTACCATTGGAGTTGTGTTAGCTAAATTAAAAACACGCTGGAGATGAGAAGCAGTATCTCCTAAAAAACTAGAAATAACAGCACTTAATCTTAATAAACCTACTGGAAGCCCAAGTTCATACGCCAAATATTTTGCGGTAAACGTTTTACCACACCCAGGAGGCCCCCAGAAAAGAAGTTTAGTCTTTGGTAAGTATCCATACTTAGCTAATTTTTGTCGTTGACGATGCTCATCTAAGACTCTCTCTATTTTAGCTTTAGTTTCTTGATTAAAAACAATTTGAGTTGAATCTATAGAGCTTTCTTCAAGTATAACTAAATCCTCGCCACTGCGACGATCTTTAGGGAGTAATCTTAATCCATTCTGTGGAATCTGTTTCAACGGTTGCTTTCCTAAAACTTGCTGTAGCTCTTGAGCAAGAGCATGATGATTAGCGGCTAATTCATCGGCAATAAGAGACTCCGCCGCTCTGTAAAAAGCAACATCGTCACGCTCTTTGAAGGCTTGAAATAGCCTTTTAAGTTGTTTTTCAGCTATCATCATCTCATGTCATGGCTCAAGTTTACACTCAGAGACTCGCCCAACAAGCCAAATGTGTCTCCGATTATCTAAAGGTTCTCTCCACAAGTTATATTAAAGTCGCCTGTTTAAAATTTATTCAATCTTAATAATATTATTGTACTAACTCTAGACCTTCTAAAGCAGCTGAGGTAAATTGTAAATTAATATTATGCCGTGAGACTGTGATACACCTCAAACTTAAACAAGTCTCATTTTTTTTTATTTGTTAATCTTTTCTTTTGCCTAGACAGGTTTAACTATATCTTTTTGTCGAAAATGCCACTAATTACTTTTTGGGATAAATTTACCCTTTACATAGTAACTTTTATATTCTGACTTTTTCAGCCAACAATATGTAACCCAATTAATTGAAGACGGGTTGACTGACCGAGAAAATGACAGTGAACCGCATCCCTAAGCATCGACGCTGGGTTTCTAGCTCCTCCGCTTATCTAAAAAACGATTTCTCTCATAAGTAGTCGTGCAAAATTAATTTCCTAGTGAAGATAGGCAAGAGGCAAGAGACAAGAGGCAAGAGGTGGTTAGATATGTGTAATTAATTTTGCTTAGGTACTTAGTATTTTTAGCTCGGATTCACTCTTGTTAAAAATTGTACCAGACAAATAAAAAAAAGGGAGGTCTAAGAACCCCCCTCAATAGTTAATAATTAGATGACAGCCAAATTAGTAGCGGCCAGCATTGGGTTTATGAACAATAAAGCTCATGGTTTGACATTGTTTGATGTTGTCAAAAGCGATAACGCGGATGTAGCAATCAGAATATTCAGTGCGGCACTCGCGAACTTCATTAAGAACTTCTTGGGGGCCAGAAACAGAGAATAAAGGCAGTTTCCACATCGTCCAATGATAATCTGCGGGTTTGGGGTCTTTTTCAAATTCCACAGCAGGAATATAACCCTGATCGATCATGTATTGAATTTGTTTAGCAATTTGTTGATCGGTGAGGGGGGGCAAGTAGGAAAGAGTTTCGTAACGCTTCTCTTTAGGTAAAGTTTTCATGGGTTTCTTGATTCCTTATGGGTTGGGTAGATCATCAACATCGAGATTTAATTCCGATGTCTCTGGTTGACTTATAGCAGTACGGGTGAGACGTTCCAAAAGTTGCCGACGATGTTCGGTATTGTCATTAATAATTCCCGTTTTTACCATCTCTGGCAAGAACTCTAAAACCTGTTCGGCTAAATGTTCTCTTACCGTCATGATCCGCAAAACTAACTCTTTATTCTCAGTCATTAACCCCGCAATATAGGCCTCGCCATCCTGAATGGAATGGCTAGAAGTATAGTGACTCAGCCAAATAGCTAAAGTGGGATTAGTTTCTGACAATTGATCGATAATCGTGCGAACCGCTTGGTAAGTTAGGTAACTTTGTAAGACTTTCGCGGTATCTTGAACAACTTTTTTCGGATACATTTTATACAGTTTTCAGTTATTGGCTAGACAGTTATCAGTGTTGAAATTCTAGCGACTGCTTGCCGATTTTGGGCAAGTCCTCCAGCATTATTTTCCACCAATAACTGCTAACAACTTTCTGAAGGGCTGTATTAGAGGGTATCCATAGCCTCGAACTCGAATTTGATTTCTTTCCAGAGTTCGCAAGCGGCAGCCAGTTCAGGACTCCAACGGCAAGCTTCCCGGATAACGTCGTTACCTTCGCGGGCCAAGGAGCGACCTTCGTTACGAGCTTGGATACAAGCTTCCAGAGCCACACGGTTAGCGGTGGCACCCGGTGCGTTACCCCAGGGGTGGCCGAGGGTTCCACCACCGAACTGTAAGCAGGAATCGTCACCGAAGATTTCCACCAACGCGGGCATATGCCAAACGTGGATACCACCAGAAGCAACGGGCATTACCCCGGGTAAGGAGGCGTAGTCTTGGGTGAAGAAAATACCACGAGCGCGATCTTCTTCCACATAGTCTTCACGCATCAGGTCAACAAAACCCATCGTGATTCCGCGTTCACCTTCAAGTTTACCGACAACGGTTCCCGAGTGCAGGTGATCACCACCGGACAGACGTAAGCACTTAGCTAAAACGCGGAAGTGGATACCATGATTTTTCTGACGGTCGATAACCGCGTGCATTGCCCGGTGAATGTGGAGCAGTAACCCTTTGTCGCGGCAGAATTTCGCCAGGGTGGTGTTAGCGGTGAAACCACCGGTGAGGTAGTCGTGCATGATGATGGGGGTTTTGATTTCGGCAGCGAATTCAGCCCGTTGCATCATCTGCTCGCAGGTAGGAGCGGTTACGTTTAAGTAATGTCCTTTAACTTCGTTGGTTTCTGCTTGGGATTTAACGATCGCCTCTTGGACAAAGAGGAAACGATCGCGCCAACGCATGAAGGGTTGAGAGTTAATATTTTCGTCGTCTTTGGTGAAGTCTAAACCACCGCGGAGACATTCGTAAACGGCACGACCGTAGTTTTTAGCGGAAAGGCCGAGTTTGGGTTTGATGGTGCAACCGAGTAAGGGGCGACCGTATTTGTTTAATTTGTCCCGTTCAACGGTGATACCGTGGGGAGGACCTTGGAAGGTTTTGATTAAAGCGACGGGGAAACGGATATCTTCTAAACGGAGACCGCGTAGAGCTTTGAAACCGAAAACGTTACCAACGATCGAGGTGAGGATGTTGGTGACGGAACCTTCTTCAAATAGATCTAAAGGATAGGCAACGAAACAGAAGAACTGGTTATCTTCGTTGGGTACGGGTTCGATATCATAACAACGACCTTTATAGCGATCGAGGTCGGTTAAGTTATCGGTCCAAACGGTGGTCCAGGTACCTGTGGAAGATTCCGCCGCTACTGCCGCACCTGCTTCTTCCGGAGGAACTCCGGGTTGGGGTGTCACCCGGAAGCAAGCTAGTAGATCGGTATCTTTGGGGGTGTAGTCGGGGGTGTAGTAGGTCAGTCGGTAGTCTTTTACGCCGGCCTGGAAACCTTTGGATTTGGCTTGCACCATTGGGATTATTCCTCCATAAACTGCATGATTAGTCGCACCTGTAAAATCTCGCCGTCAACCGACATAGATTTTTCTTAAGCTCCTTTCCCCTGCTGCCAGGAGCGAAGTTAGGGAGCAATTTTCACTAATGTTTTTTTCAACTGATCATCTTAACACGAACTTTATCCTATTCTGATCATTTTTTTTCTCTATCCCTAAAATTTTGATTGTTTTTTTTTCTCGGGGGGATTAGTTTCTTTAATCTGTCGTCATCTAACTTTGACAATCTCTACAAAAACACAAAAAAATCAACAAAAATTTACCTGATTGACACACAGAAACTTCTGCTCATCAGGCTTTGAGCGATTAAAACTACTCCTTAATTGAGGAAGATTATCAATAATTACAACCTCAAAAAATGTCGGCAATCGCTAAATATTAACTGGATTTCTAAGCAATTATACCCAGTACCTAGAGCACAGTTAGACAGCAGTGAACTCTAGATAAATTAGGTCTAATTACTCAGTAATTATTGTTGAGATTTTTGGCTTGTGAACGATTATTTTCCCCTTCAAGAATTATGGTTATTGTTGCCATTAAAACGATGACGTTCTGGAAATAGCGTGACCAATAACTGATTGATATAGACCTTTCCGACCACCGATGCTTGATTCGGTCGGTTAGTAGTAGATGCTTGTTCTCTGGTTTCCGCGGGACTGGCCTCGGCCACCGTTTCCTCGCCATCCCAAGGACTGGCCACGGTTTCGGAGACCACTTCCTCCACGGACGGCACTGGGGACACTTGACTGACTACGGGTTGCGGTTCCGGTAAAGGGGGTCTTTCCGGTTCCGATGGGGTCGCTGACACCTCGATGGTAATTTGACGGGAAGTATCTCCGATCAGGGAACCAGACGGCACGATCGACATCGCTGCCACAGAAGCATTAAAAATCGTTGTGGTTGACCCAATACAGGCATTTTCACCGATTTCACCCCGACCGACGACGAGAACACCTGTACCTAAAATTGCTCCCGCACCGATAGCAATAACACCCTGATAGGCGGTTAAAATTGTTCCCATACCCAGGCAAGCACCCGCACCGATAATTATTTGGCTATTGGGGGCTGCTCGGAGAATCACCCCCGGAGCCACGATCGCACTCTCATCAATGGTTACATCACCATTGACATAGAATTCCGAGCGGCTAATAGGTTGAACGGGGGGTAAGGACATAATTGACAGTTATTCAGTGATCAGTGATCAGTGACCAGGGGTTAGGGGGTAGGGGTTAGAGTTTCAGGGATTTTTCCCGATCCACCAACACCTAACACCTATCTCCCTTCACCGATCGCCGAGTCCTGAAATTAAGGGCGTTGAATAATCGATTCGAGAACACGGCGTTTCGCTTGGGAGTCAATCCCGATCAGACGAACGTATTCTCCTTGATGGTCGCGCAGACAGGTTTCTAAAGCGGCCACCACATCGGATTCGCGACTGCTCTCGATCGGGGTGCAGCTTTGCCAAGAACTGGTTTTAAAACGACGTTTATCCGCGTGTTCACTGCCAATTTTGTGACCTTGGTTCAATAAAGAACGAATCTGAGCGATCGTTTCCGCCGTTAAGGTACTGGTTAAAGTGGCAGTACCGCCGCCGGAGGAACCGGAAGCAGAGCTTTTGAAACTCGGTTCGGCAACGGTGGCGGTTTTACTGCTGCCATTACTACTCACCGAACCATCGGGACGCTGGATCACCGTTTCTAAAACCCGTTTTTTGGCTTTAGCATCGATACCGAGTAAGCGGACGTATTCGCCGCTATGTTCCCGTAAACAATCTTCCAAAGCAGTAATTACCTCGGATTCGCGATTGCTTTCGATCGGGGCGCAACTCTGCCAAGAACTGGTTTTAAACCGGCGTTTATCCGCGTGTTCGGTGCCGATTTTGTAGCCTTGGGCGAGCAGGGAACGAATTTGAGCGATCGTTTCCCCACTTAAGCTACCACTGCTGCTATAACTGGCTCCGTTACTAGCGGGGGCGCTGTAGCTGCTGGCTTTGCCGCTGCCGTTACTAGCGGGGGCGCTGCCGGGGCGGTGAATAATCATTTCGACGACCCGTTTTTTCGCTTGCGGGTCGATCCCGATCAGGCGGACGTACTCATCGCTATTTTCAGTCACGATCGCTTCGATATCGCGAATGATGCCCGCTTCGCTCTTGGTTTCGATCGCAGGTCCGGTTAACCAAGAACTGGTTTTAAAACGGCGTTTATCCGCGTGTTCGGTGGCGATTTTCAGTCCTTGGGCCAGCAGGGAACGCACTTGTACGGACAGGTCGGAATGGCCGTTACCGTTGCCATGACCGCCGTGGACGGCGGTGGTGGTGCGGGCCGGTTCTCCCGGGGTGTCTTCGGGGCGTTGGATAATCATTTCCAGTATGCGCCGTTTAGCGGCGGGATCTACTCCGATCAGGCGGACGTATTCGCCTTGCAGGTCTCTCAGGGAGGCTTCTAGGGATTGGGATACCTGTTCTTCGCGGCCGCCGTCGATAAAGCCGGCACTTAACCAAGAACTGGTTTTAAAGCGGCGTTTGTCAGCGTATTCGATGCCGATCTTGTAGCCTTGGGAGAGGAGGGAGCGAACCTGCGCTCGAATGTTTGTATTTAAACTCATAGGTGTCACCGAATTTCTATATAGCGTCTCATTAGCGATGTTTATAGCGGCTGCCGGTGGAGGAGTCGCTGGGCTGTGGGCTTTGACCGGGACGCTGGGGGCGAGGTCGATATCGACAATGTGACGGGTGAAGGCTCGATCGATTTCTGTGACATCGGGTAAGCGGTCGGCCTGTTGTTGGCTGGTGATCACGGAACCGGATGGCACGAATTTCCCGGCGGGGATTTCCACGTCTTGAACGAGGGCGTGCATCATGACGATGCAATCGGCACCAATGCGGGCATTAAAGACGGTGGAGCGAAAACCGATAAAACAGCGATCGCCCACATAGGCAGGCCCGTGAATGAGTGCCATGTGGGTGATACAGCTGCCCCGGCCGATCCACACCGAATATTCTCGGCCGTCATCTCCCACCACACGGCTTTTTTCTAAACCGTGGATGATTGCTCCGTCCTGAATTTTGCTGTCGTCGCCAATGTAAAAGGGGGTTCCTTCATCGGCGCGGATGGAAGTCCCCGGAGCAATCACCACTCGCGCCCCGATCTCGATAGCGCCACTGAGGTTAGAGAAGGTGTGGACTTTGGCACTCTCGTCTATGTGCGTTTCCTCTGGGGATTTGGTCCGCTTTTTCGGACTAGCCGCCGTTGTGCGGACGACCATAGTTAGTCTTCCTCCATACTGAATTTGGCTGGCTGGTTGTTACTTAACTGTGTTTGGGTTCTATCGATGTTTAACCGGATTGACGAAATTCGTCCCTCTTGCTGTAGAGGGTGCGATTTTCTACGGTTATAGTGTCAATAATCCCCACCACCATCGCGTCAAGGGGGCGATTGTTCTGTCCGTCTTCGATACGGGCGGCTCCTCCCCGGGACACTAGCACCCATTCATTAATCCCCGCTCCGACAATATCACCCGCTACTTCGTATTTAGGCAAAAGTTGCCCCTGTGCGTCGATGAATTGCAAAAGCAGAAGTTTCACTCCCGTCATACTGCGCGGTTTCAGGGAGCTAACGACGGTGCCGCAAACTTTGGCAATTTGCATGGAATTTGTTTACACTAAAAGTTAGTTGCGCTCTAGATTCGTCTTAAAGGTTGCGGGTTAACACTTTCACGAAACTGTTCCACGGCTTCTGTATAACGGATGGGAAGAACGTATTCGAGGTTTTCGTGGGGACGGGCGATGATGTGGGTCGAGAGGACTTGACCACCCTTAACACGATTAGATGCCGCTTCTGTCCCCGCCGATACGGAGGCCTGTACTTCCGAAACGTCTCCCCGGACGATGACGGTGACGCGACCACTACCAATTTTTTCGTAACCTACTAGGGTTACGCGGGCGGCTTTCACCATGGCATCAGCCGCCTCGACGACGGCCGGGAAACCCAAGGTTTCCACCATGCCCACTGCAATTGACATAATATTTTTGTCTCCTAATGGTTGGCTTTCTTCGACTCTATAGATGCTGACCCCGATCAACGGTGTTTAATAGCTGCGGAATTGCTCTACTTCTTCGGTGTAGCGAATGGGCAGCACGTATTCGAGGTTTTCGTGGGGACGAGCGATGATATGGGTAGATAGCACTTGTCCTCCGTTAACCCGGTTGGCGTTTTCCACTCCGGCAGCTACAGAAGCTTGCACTTCTGAAACGTCTCCCCGGACGATGACAGTGACGCGACCACTACCGATCTTTTCGTAACCCACTAGAGTCACCCTGGCGGCTTTGACCATGGCATCGGCCGCTTCCACAACGGCGGGAAATCCTAGGGTTTCAATCATTCCTACTGCAATTGGCATTTTTTTGTTCCTCGCTTGTCAAGCCAAACTAAACTATTAATTTTGTTAGCGTTATCAATTTTGTTTCAGTCAAATTCTTTCCTTGTTACTTTTCCTGCTCTAGCTCTGGTGGCAGTCGGGATCGTGGCAAGGTGGGTAAGACCATCCTGAATTTTATCTCGATCGTGACCGTTTTCATCCACTAATTTTATTTTCTAGGGCCGGTTGGTAAAAATTTGACGAGTCAGGCAAAATTATCAACCTAAAAAAAGCATAGGAAACTATGACACCTTTGACAATATAAAACATTATGATTATTTCTCATCTTCAGGTTAACGAAAGTTAATCATTCCTTGACTTCGCCCATCAGCCTCAGCAATTCTCAGGAGATTTACCGCTAAAACCTTTGCTATGAGCCGATTTCCGCTTTAGCTTCCCCCTTGGCGGCTTGCTTGTCTCTGCTGGATTTATTGGCAGATAAAAGCCTATTTTCCCTGATTTAGGCTTTTTTATAATTTTTTTATACTATATACGGCTGGGGTGGGGGAGTGGGGAGAAGGGGAGCCTTTTTCAGTGATCAGTAAACAGTGAACAGTAATCAGTGAACTGAAAACTCACATCTGATCACTGATCACTGATTCTAGCGATCGATCTCACCTTCGTAGGGTTGGACACCGATCGAGGGATAATTATCGTGGTTAGGACTGAAAACTTCTAACACTGCATGAGCTAACTTTTGGAAAAAGTCGGGACTCTCGTGCAAGGATTTGAGTGCCGCTTCTAATTCAGGAAGGGAGAAATCGAAGCCTTGCGAGCGAGCTATCTCTAGTAATTGCTGAGGATCTTGGGTTGAGCGCATTTTTTGACCCAATTCTTCGTTTTTAGCGGCTAAGGCGAAAAAGTCGAACACTTGATTTTTAGACATATAAATACTTTTCCTTTGATGATTAAAGGTGTGGCCTCGGCGGCGTGGAGGTTAAACTGCCTAGTATGGTTCATTTTTATCCTACCAGTCAGGAGATATCCTCAAAGCAAAAGTTTCGTTTTTATTTGCTTGTATAGCTGAGTATGCTTTAAGGCTAATTCTGGGGTGTGGGGTGTGGGGAAGTGGGGAAGTGGGGAAGTGGGGAGTTTTTTCAGTAATCAGTAATCAGTGAAAGGATGGCGGTTTTTGGCCATCGGGGCAGGCCATAGTCAGAGGATAAATAGCCTAAAATAGAAACCTGCACTATTGTTTCTGTAGCCAGCATCATGAATAAGTCCCCACGTCGTTACCATATCACCACCTTTGGTTGTCAGATGAATAAAGCTGACTCCGAACGCATGGCGGGTATTTTAGAAGATTTGGGGTTTCAATGGTCTGAGGATGCCAACGAAGCCGATTTAATCCTCTACAATACCTGTACAATTCGCGATAATGCCGAACAGAAGGTGTATTCCTATCTCGGTAGACAGGCTAAACGCAAACAAACTCAACCCGATCTTACTTTAATTGTCGCTGGCTGCGTGGCCCAACAGGAAGGGGAACAATTATTAAGACGGGTTCCCGAAGTGGATTTAATTATCGGTCCCCAACACGCAAACCGCTTGGGAGAGTTATTACAACAAGTTTTTGACGGTTCCCAGGTGGTGGCCACCGAACCCATCCACATCATGGAAGATATCACCAAACCGCGCCGGGATAGTAATATTACCGCTTGGGTGAACGTCATCTATGGTTGCAATGAACGCTGTACCTATTGTGTGGTTCCGGGGGTGCGCGGGGTGGAACAATCTCGCACTCCTGCGGCAATTCGAGCAGAAATGGCACAATTAGGACAACAGGGTTATCAAGAAATCACCCTTTTAGGTCAAAATATCGATGCCTACGGACGGGATTTACCCGGAGTGACGGCAAGCGGCCGACATCTGCACAATTTCACCGATTTACTCTACTACGTTCACGATGTGGCCGGCATTGAACGTCTCCGTTTTGCCACCAGTCACCCCCGCTATTTTACCGAACGTTTGATTAAAGCTTGTCAGGAATTACCTAAAGTTTGTGAACATTTTCATATCCCTTTTCAATCGGGGGATAATGATATCCTCAAGGCCATGAAACGGGGCTATACTCAGGAAAAATACCGACAAATTATTGCTAATATTCGCGATTTAATGCCGGATGCTGCCATTAGTGCCGATGCGATTGTCGGATTCCCCGGAGAAACAGAGGCACAGTTCGAGAATACTTTAAAATTAGTCGATGAGATTGGTTTTGATCAATTAAATACGGCGGCCTATTCTCCCCGTCCCGGGACTCCTGCCGCTATTTGGGATGATCAATTAAGTGAGCAGGTAAAAAGCGATCGCTTACAAAGATTAAATCATTTAGTGGCCACAAAAGCCGCTGAACGTTCCCAAAGATATTTAGGCAGAATTGAGGAAATTTTAGTGGAAGACGTTAACCCTAAAGATGCTAGTCAAGTTATGGGAAGAACTAGAGGCAATCGCTTAACTTTCTTTACGGGAGATATTGAGGAATTGCGAGGCAAATTTGTTAAGGTTAAAATTACCGAAGTCCGTCCCTTTAGTTTGACGGGAGTGATCTTTTAATAGTTAACAGTTACCCCTCAGCAGCGAAAAAAGGCAATAGCTATCGGGAATAATTTGGTACTTTATGGATATTATCGCTATTTTGCAGCAAGATTATCAAAGATTTCCCCTCGATCAAACCTATGATATTTATGCTGATAACGTTTATTTTCAAGATCCTCTCAATCAATTTCGGGGGATTAAACGCTATCGGGAAATGATTGGTTTTATGAGTCAATGGTTCCAAGCTATCAAGATGGATGTCCACGCAATTGAACAGCAGGGAAATATTATTAATACCCGTTGGACATTGCACTGGACAACTCCTTTACCTTGGCGGCCACGCATCGCTATTTCTGGACGCAGTGAATTAACTCTCGATGACAATAATCTGATTATTTCTCATATCGATTATTGGGATTGTTCGCGCTGGGATGTGCTACGTCAGCATTTACCTTTTCCCGGTTCTTAACTAGATTTTTTAACCGGAAAATGCCGACCAACGAGCGCTCGTTTGCTTGACAAAATCCTGTAAAAATGCTAGGCGCTGATTTTGTTCCCAGACCTGTTTAACTTTATTCTGCAAACTCGTCCAATTCCAATCATTATTCAGCGGCTCGTTAATTTCCTGTTCTTGGAAATATTCAATTAAACTTAAACCAGCTAAACGAGTTAGATAGGCTGCCCCAATTCCCTGCACTGTACCACCAGCGATATAAGTAATCGCATTTCCCTTGAGAATCGTTCCTAATGCCTGGGTTGTCACTTCTACCATGCCTAATTGTACCATCATCTTCCCTAGGGTAGTCATGGCTGTTTTTGCTTGTTCAAGGGACATTTTTTGTTGATAAATGGCCCCTAAATCCACTAACATTTGAGCGTTAGTAGCTGCCGCTAAAACTAAATCTAGGGCCGCAAGAGGATTAGCAAAAGTGGCAGTAGCGGCTATCCATTGGTATTGTTCGATAACAGGTAAAGCCTTTTTGCGTCGGGATTGATTAAGTAATTGTTTGGTTTCCTTTGCTAATTCGAGCGCTTGTCTCCAGATAGTTCCCAGAACTAATTCGGACTTTTCTTGTCTGATAATTTGTTGGAGATGATTATCTAAAGGATCGATAACTACCGTTTGGGGTTCCGTCCATTCCTTGATTTCCCCATTGCTTTGATGTTGACGAACTTTTAGGGGTTCAGGGGCAGCGGCTATGGCTAAAATATGATGAGCAGGAATAGTTTCTTTCAGTCTTTGTTTTAGGGAAAGGAGAATTTCTTCTCTGGTTTCGGCGGGTAAACGATCCTGTTTATTGAGTAACAGGATAACACGCTGGTGCATTTGATCGAATTGCTGGAGGATTTGCCATTCGGAATCGGTTAAATCCCCATTGATAAGATACAAAACTAAGTCGGCTGCCAGGGACTTTTTCTGGTTAGCGGTGGAGTTGAGAGTCAGAAGGGGTTCCGTTTCCAGAAAAGCGATAGATTCTGCAAAGTTGCCGCTTTCTAGTAGTTTTTTTAAGGCAGTTTTACCGGTTTTTCTAGCGCCGGTAATGGCAATTTTCAGGTCTTGGCGACTAAATTCTTGGTTTAATTGGGTTAAAGTGGTTTTCAGTGGGGTTAAGTCTTGATTGGGGTCTTCTTTGGCCAGATAATTAATTATCTTCTCGGCCTTGCTAATCGCTTGTTTAACCTTTTCTAGACTCAGGGGAGTGGGGGGGGAAAAATCGATTTTCGAGTTGGGTTTTTGCCAAAACCAGATACCGGCACCAAGGACAAACGCACCTAAAATACCCCAGGAACCGATTTCGCTCAGTTTACTATTGAGAGTTTCCCCCAGGGTTAAAGCGATGGTAATGCCTATCCCCGTCACTAAAATCGGTTTACCCAATCTTACCGCCATTTTCCTCATCCTCGCCAACTGCTGTGATTATTCTAGCTTTTTTGTGCTGGATTTCATCCCAAACTGAACTTTTTAGCCGACAATTCCCTGGGTTCGCCCCGGCCGCTCTTGCCTAAAAAGCCCCAGATATGTCATAATGATCGATTGCGTGTAAATTTACCCGATCCCCTGTTGTTATGGCTAGTAAAAAAGGCGTTCGCCTGATCATCACTGTAGAATGCACGGAATGCCGCAGTAATCCCGATAAGCGTACCCCCGGCGTTTCTCGCTACACCACCAGCAAAAACCGGCGCAATACCACCGGCAGACTGGAAATCAAGAAATACTGTCCCCACTGCAATAAGCACACCGTCCACAAGGAAATTAAGTAAACACACTTTAGTTAAAAAGTCAAGCAATCTTTACAAATCTATGAGCTACTATCGTAAACGTCTCTCTCCCATCTCCCCCAGTCAACCGATTGACTACAAAGACACCGAACTCCTCCGCAAATTCATCACCGAACGCGGCAAACTTCTACCTAGACGCATCACCGGTTTAACTTCTAAACAACAGCGAGATTTAACTGAAGCGGTGAAACGGGCCCGTTTAATGGCTTTATTGCCTTTTGTCAACCAAGAAGCCTAAATTCAGTGATCAGTAATCAGTAATCAGTGAGCAGTGATCACTGAAAATAACACATATAAGTAATAGGACAAAATTAACTTCTTGGTGAGGATAGGCACTCATGCACTCATGGAAGAAGTAGTTAGATATACTTAATTAATTGTGTCTAGCTACTTAACTTAAAACTTAAACCTGATCACTGATAACTGGTCACTGATAACTGATAACTGATAAGCGATCTCAGTATATTGGGGTTGCTTTCTCGTTTTTGCAAAGAAATATATCGAAATCGGCAGCGGATAGGAAAATTCGTGCGAGAATCTTAAGAAATTGTTAAATCGCTCTAGGAGTAGCCAACGATTTTGTGATTATCGATCCAAATCCACCAATTAGCACAATAGGAGGCTCTTATGGAAAAGCAGCCATCAGCAATCGATACCGAGTTAGATGGAGAGCTACAAGAGGAGGATTCCGAGCAGTTTCTGCGTAGTATATTTAATTCCGTGCAAGCGTCGATTTTTGTAGTGGACGTGCTGGAAAATAGAGATTTTCGCTATGTGGGGGCCAACCCCGTTCATGAACGCTGGACAGGACTGCGCTCATCAGATATTAAAGGCAAAACTCCCGAACAAATCCTTCCCCCCGATGATGCGCGTAGTGTGCGGCAACACTATAGTGATTGTGTACGTTACGGAACGACTATTTCCTACGAACAGTATTTACCTTTTCAAAATATACCCTACTGGTGGCTAACAACTTTAACACCCCTACGGGATAACAATGCGCGTATCTATCGTTTAGTGGGAACCAGTACCAATATCACCGAACGCAAACAGGCCGAAGAAGCTTTAAGATTACAAGCAGAACGAGAACAACTACTGGGGGTAATGCAGGAAAGAATCCGGCAATCGTTGGATCTTGATCGCATTTTGCAAAGAACCGTTAAAGAAGTGCGACAATTTCTCAACTGCGATCGAGTGTTAATTTATCGTTTATTCCCCGATCATAGTGGCATGATTGTGGTGGAATCCCATACTGCGAGGATTAATTCGGTCTTAGGAAACAGGATACAGGATCCCTGTTTTAATTTATCCCCAGAACGTCTGGAAAATTATCGTCGCGGGAGAATTCAAGTTATTGAAAATGTCCATAATTCGGGACTTGATCCCTGTTATCGCAGCCTACTAACCTCTTTGCAAGTACAAGCTAACTTGGTGGTGCCGATTATCTGTGATAACCAACTCTGGGGGTTACTAATTGCCCAAAATTGCCAAAAAACTCGTTCTTGGCAATCCCAAGAAATCGATCTGCTCAAACAATTAGCCATTCAAGTGGGAATTGCCATTCAACAAGCAGAACTGCACCAACGGGTAAAATGCTTGAATACTGCCCTAGAATCGGAGGTTCAGCAAAGAACCGCCGAATTGCAGATGAGTTTGAAGTATGAAGCATTAATCGGACGGATTACCGAAAAAATTCGCGATAGTCTCGATGAAAATCATATTCTGCAAACCACCACTAGGGAATTAGTCCAGGTTTTACCCGTAGAACGCGCCCAAATTGAGCTTTACGATCCCAGTCGCAGTCAAGCCACTATTGTCCACGAATATACCACTCAAAAGCTTATCTGTCAGGGAATTACCCGTCAAATTAGCGATTTTCCCGAAATCTATCAACCGCTGCTGCACAAACAAATTTTACAGTTTGTTGATCGTCTTCCTCTTGGTAATCCGCAAATTGGTCGTGTTAACCGTTGTGCTTGTCCTATCTTTGACGATCAGGGTTTTTTGGGCAATCTTTGGCTAATTCGACCAGCTAATCATATTTTTAACTCTTTAGAAACTAATTTGATTCAACATATTGCCACCGAATGTGCGATCGCTATTCGACAGGCGCGACTTTACGAATCTTCCCAAGCACAAGTGAGGGAATTAGAAAAACTGGAAAGATTAAAAAGCGAATTCTTGAAAACCCTTTCCCATGAACTGCGAACCCCGATTACCAGCATTCGTCTAGCGGTGGAAACCCTGGAAAGTCTCCTAGAAGATCAAGGGATCGAGATCGATCCACAGGATTCGATCGGTCAACTGTTGCAAATTCTTAACATTGAATCTCAGCGTCAGAGTAAGTTAGTTAATGATCTGTTGACTTTAACCTATCTGGATGCGGAAACCGAACCCCTGGCGATCGAAGCAATCGACTTACTTTCGTGGCTACCCTTATTAGTGGAACCTTTTCGTCATCTCACCCGTGAGCGACAACAGCAGTTAATTTTAGATATAGATGGGGATATACCGGAGATTAACACCAGTCTGTGTCATATCGAGCGCATCATAGCCGAATTACTTACCAATGCTTCTAAATATACCCCAGAACGAGGGATAATTAGGGTAAATGTGAAGCGTGCGGGGAAGCAAATATTAATTATTGTGAGCAATTCAGGTGTAGAAATCGCCCCAGAGGAATTATCAAGAATATTCGCCCCTTTTTATCGCATTCCTCACCAAGATCCCTGGCGCTACAGTGGCACCGGTTTAGGTTTAGCTTTAGTCCGCAAACTGATTAAACCCCTGAATGGGACCATCAATGTCACCAGTGCCAATGCTGTCACCACTTTTACCCTCACCTTGCCAATCTAGTCGAGCGGAAAACTTTTTAGAAAAAAACCTTGCAATTATTTCGAGGGCGTGCTATGTTGAGAAAGGACAAAAAAAACGCCGAGATAGCTCAGTTGGTAGAGCAGAGGACTGAAAATCCTCGTGTCCGCGGTTCAAATCCGCGTCTTGGCATCGCAAAAACACGAAAATTTGCCCTGTATTTACTTTCTAGTCTGCTGGGTTTTGTAAGTGCAAGGATGGGCGGTTAGAATGCGTCTTATACCACAGAAAACGGGTTTCTCGGAGAAACCCGTTTTCTACTCATGCAAAACTGAAAAGTCCCCCCAACCAGCAACTACTTTTTGATTTTGGGCTTGACGTAAGCGGTCACGGATTAAGATAATCTAACAAGTATGTACGACAATGAAATCCTAGACCCTAGCAACTCCTTAAATAATCCTCTCGATGGGAGCGATCCAGATCAAGCAGCGGAAATCCCTCCCGATCCGGAGGAAATGCTCTCATTGCTTACTTCTGCTCATGTCAGCGAGAGGATGATCGCGGCCCGCGCCTTTTGTGAATTGCGGGACGAAAGAGCGATCGCTCCTTTACTGGAGATGTTAAGCGATGTCTGTCCCCTAGTGCGTGTCAGTGTCGCCTACGCTTTGGGCAGAAATCCCAGTCTTAGCGCCGTGGAGCCTTTAATCGAGCTACTGGCCAGAGATTGGAATGGTTACGTCAGAAAAGGGGTAGTTTGGGCCCTAGGTAACTGTGGTGATCGCAGAGCGATCGAGCCTTTGGTTCATGCTCTCAAAACCGATATTTCGGCGGTGCGATTATGGGCCGCCAGTAGTTTGGCCCAGATTGCCAAGGTCAATTATGAAGATATCATCACCGTCTTGCCGCCTTTAATTGAAGGATTGCGCCGAGATTTAATCGCGGCGGTGCGGAGTAATTGCGCTTGGTCGATCGGTCAATTATGCCGAGAATTGCCCTTAAATGTGATTTATGCCACGGCGATCGATGCTTTGATCGAGGCCTTGGTGGAAGATGAGGATTTAGGTGTCAAGGAAGATGCCAGGGGTGCTTTATTAAAAGTGGGCGACCCGAGAGGATTACAATTGATCGAGGAATTAGAGCTTGAAGGAATTATCTAAACCGCTAATTTTGGGCGTTACGGGGGCATCAGGGCTGATTTATGCCGTCCGTACTCTCAAATATCTACTTTTAGCCGACTACACGATCGATCTAGTGGCCTCCAAATCAGCTTACACTGTCTGGCAAGCAGAAGATAATGTGCGGATGCCTCCAGAACCAGAGCTGCAAGAACAATTTTGGCGCGGCCAATGCGGGGTGATGGAAGGGGGAAAATTACGCTGTCATCGTTGGGGCGATGTGGGGGCAACGATCGCCAGTGGTTCCTATCGCACCCTTGGTATGGTAATTATTCCCTGTAGCATGAGTACAGTGGCCAAATTAGCGGGGGGATTAAGTTCCGATTTGCTAGAAAGGGCGGCCGATGTGCAGATGAAGGAGGGCAGAAAATTGGTTTTAGTACCGCGAGAAACCCCCTTTAGTTTAATTCATCTGCGTAATTTAACCACTTTAGCCGAGGCGGGCGTTAGAATCGTGCCAGCAATACCGGCATGGTATCACCATCCCCAATCGATCGAGGATTTGGTAGATTTTGTCATCGCTCGTACTCTCGATCAGTTAGATATCGATTGTGTGGCCATTAATCGCTGGCAAGGACATTGACAGTTATCAGTGATCAGTGATCAGTGATCAGTGATCACTGATCAGTTATCAGTTATCAGTTATCAGTTATCAGTTATCAGATGTAAGTTTTAAGTTAATTAGTTAGTTAGTTATCTTTATCTTTATACCTGTTTACTGTTTACTGATCACTGATCACTGAATCAAGGGAGGTAAAAATGGGCTGGATTATGGTCTTATTTGCGATCGCTGTAGGCGGATTACTGATCTGGCAGAATCTGGGGGTGATCACTTTGGTCTTTTTTGGCGGTATTATGACGGTAAAACTGCCCCTAGCGGTCTGGGTGTTACTTTTCACCCTAGCGGGAATTATCAGTGGTTTAACCCTGCAATTTCTCCATAGTTTTGGTCGTCCTTTGGCCGCCCCAAAAGCCTCCCCTCGTATAGCGAATAATCCTCAAGTCCCACCCCCATCTCCCCGACCTACCTATATTCAAGATCGCGCCGCTTCTCCACCGGGTAACGATTGGGAAAGAGATAGCGGTGATGATTGGAATTTTGATGCACCCCCCGAAAAACCGACTACCATTCAGGATCGGGAAGAATTCCCGCCTAGGGTTGCTTATGGGGAAAAAGCGAATTTTGTCAAGCCTCCAGAGGACAGTTCTCAAACTGGCTCGGTTTATTCCTATAGTTACCGCACGGCCAAACAGACTCGCGGGGAAAAAGCCGAGCAAGTTTACGATGTCAATTATCGGATTATTACGCCCCCCGCCCAGGATGAAAACCAAGAGCGGGAGGTAAACAAAGGGGATGAGGAAGATTGGATATAAACTTTGACAGAGTAGAGGTTTCTACCTGAATCCCTCAGAGAAGACAAACTGTTCCGGCCTTGCCTCCTGTCTTACAATGGGGAAATCTAGGTTGTGTAGATAGAGCGCCATGAAACACACATTATCCGTATTAGTTGAAGATGAAGCGGGAGTCTTAACCCGTATTGCTGGATTATTCGCCCGTCGCGGCTTTAATATTGAAAGCCTGGCCGTGGGTCCTGCCGAACAGATGGGAGTTTCTCGGATTACGATGGTAGTACCAGGAGATGAGGACAGCATCGAACAGTTAACCAAACAACTTTACAAATTAATTAACGTCCTCAAGGTGCAGG
Organism: Microcystis flos-aquae FACHB-1344; assembly: GCF_014698375.1. Lineage (NCBI taxonomy): Bacteria > Bacillati > Cyanobacteriota > Cyanophyceae > Chroococcales > Microcystaceae > Microcystis > Microcystis flos-aquae. The sequence goes on from NZ_JACJSW010000162.1 coordinate 19,607, forward strand.
ATATCACCCAAACCCCCTGTGTGGAAAGGGAATTAATGCTGATTAAAGTTAATGCTACCGCCGAGCGCCGGGCCGAAGTGATCGAATTAGCGCAGGTATTCCGGGCGCGGATTGTGGATATTTCCGAGGAAACCCTGACCATCGAAGTGGTGGGGGATCCGGGTAAAATGGTGGCGATTATGCAGATGCTGAATAAATTTGGCGTTCGCGAGGTGGCCCGTACCGGTAAAATTGCTCTGATTCGCGAGTCGGGAGTCAATACGGAATACCTCAAAGCTTTAGAGGCTAAAATGTCAATTTAGGGATATTGGGTATGAATTGGGAATTGGGGAGATGGGGTGTTGGGGTTTTAGTTGAAATTCCCCACTTCTCAACTTCCCCACTTCCCCTATTGCCTATTGCCTTCAGAAGCTGATAACTGATAAAAACTATGTCTAAGCAGTCGCCGAAAACCCAAATTAGTCAACTTGTCACCGTTGCCGTGCAGAAATTGCAAGGAAAGGTGAATTTTCAGGCGGTAAATCTCAAAAAAGGGGCGAGAGTTCCTGAATTACGCCTTAAAAACGAGAATGGCAGCGGGGAAAGCAAATATCCCCTTATCGGCGATCGCTATTTGTTGGGTCGTAGTTCCAGTTCCTGTGATATTACTATCCGTAATACCGTGGTGAGTCAGATTCATTGTTCCCTCCAGCGTGACCCGAAAAATCCCCATCATTTCCTGCTCACAGATGAAAACTCCACCAACGGGGTTTATATGGGTAAACGTCGTCTCAAAAGCGTTTCCCTGCGTCATGGTGATACTTTTACCCTGGCCCCCCCAGACTTAGCCAATTGTGTCACCATCTCCTATTACTGTCCCCCTCCCCTGTGGGCGCGACTTTTGCGCTATGGTTTCTATGGTGCGGGTGGTATTTTCGGTTTATTAGTTTTAGCGGTTATCTGGGAAAGTCGCAAAGTTAATGTTTATCCACTCCCTTCCGGGGTGAGCGGTCCGGTGGTGGTTTACCCTAGGGATGGTCAAACTCCCCTCAATCCCATTCGACAGGAAACTCACCGAGAATTAGATAATCTGGGCGATTTTTCTCCCTATCTGCCCCAGGCGGTTGTCGCTTCCGAAGATAGTCGTTTTTACTGGCATTTTGGCGTTGATCCTTTGGGGATTGTCCGGGCTGTTATGATTAATTGGCAAGGTCAAGGCATTCGTCAAGGGGCCAGCACCCTGACTCAACAGTTAGCGCGTAGTTTATTCCCCGAAGTCGGTCGCCAAAATACTGCCGATCGCAAACTCCGGGAGGCTGTGGTCGCTTTACAATTAGAAGCGGTCTATAGTAAGGATACAATTCTCAAAACCTATCTCAATCGAGTTTATCTCGGTCTGGCCGGTTACGGTTTTGAAGATGCGGCCCGCTTTTATTTCGATAAATCCGCTAGAGATTTAGATATCTCCGAGGCTGCTACTCTTGTGGCTATGTTACCCGCCCCGAATCGATTTAATCCCATTCAAGACTACGACACTTCCGTACAATTACGCAATCGTGTCATCGATCGCATGGCCGAATTAGGCATGATTTCCCCGGAAGCGGCGGCCAGCGCCCGCAGATCTCGCATTGAAATCAGTCCCCAAGCCAAAAAATCCCTATCTAGTACGATTGCACCATATTTTTATAGTTACGTTTTCGAGGAATTACAGAACCTTTTAGGGGAAGAAGTGGCTAAAGAGGGCAATTTTATCGTTGAAACCAGTTTAGACCGCCGGCTGCAAGCGATCGCAGAAAAAAGCTTAAAAAATAATGTCTTAAACCAAGGACCCCGCTATCGATACTCCCAAGGGGCTTTAGTTACCCTAAACAGTCAAACCGGGGAAATTCTCGCTTTAGTCGGGGGAGTTGATTATCAAAAAAGCCAATTTAACCGCGCTGTCCAAGCTAAACGTCAACCCGGTTCCACTTTTAAGGTATTTGCTTATGCTGCCGCCCTAGAAAAGGGAATATCGCCCTATAAAACCTATACCTGCGCTGGACTCTCTTGGCAAGGACAGGCCTATTCTCCCTGTGAACGCAGTAGCGGGGGGGTCAATATGTTTCAAGGTTTAGCGCGATCGGAAAATAGTGTTGCCCTTCGCATTGCTCGCGAGGCAGGATTAAGTAATGTGGTCAATGTGGCGGAACGTTTGGGGGTGAAATCACCTTTAAATCCCGTACCGGGGCTAATTTTAGGGCAAAGCGAGGTAAATGTCTTAGAAATGACTGGCGCTTATGGGGTTTTTGACCATGGCGGGCGCTGGAATCGTCCCCACGCCATTAAACGCATTCTCGACGCTTCCGACTGTAAAAATGTGGAGGATTTGAGTACTTGTCGGGTTATTTATGACTATGGCGAAGATAGCGATAGAAATCAGCAGGTAATCTCCCCTAAAACCGCCGAAACGATGAATAGTTTATTGCGGGGGGTGATAACTAATGGTACAGGAGGCGCTGCTAGTATTGGCATGGGAGAAGCGGGTAAAACGGGAACTACGGATAATTATGTGGATCTCTGGTTTATCGGCTATCTTCCCCGGCGCGACTGGGTGACAGGCATTTGGTTAGGGAATGATAATAATTCTCCCACTGCGGGCAGTAGTCAACAGGCAGCCAAGTTATGGGGCGATTATCACCGTCAGTTAATAACTACACAAAACTAATCCCAATGACTCTCAAGCTCAGACCCATTTTAACCGTCTATCCTTAAGATTGGTGGAAGGAACCACAGAGACACAAAGGACACGAAGATCGATCGCTTCTATAGTAAGTTAAACTGATCACACAAAGAGTGAGAGAGCCGCTGAATCTCCCCCACTTCCCACTGCCCACATAATAAGGGTGTCTTAGCCCTAGCTAACACACCCTTACCGATCATTTCTAGTGGCTTAATTTTCCCCAAAAAATCCACAATTGCCCGACCCACCGCAGTGGATGGACAGGGATAGATTAGATAACAACAATATTAGTATTGGTGATAGCTGCAAAGTTACTGAGGGTTGCGATTTGAACCGCAGCAGTGACACCAGTACCATCTACGTCAAACCGTAAAGCACCATCAGTGGTGTTATAGATAAATCTTTGCGCTGTAGTAGTGGCGCTGGTAGCTCCCGCACCAGACAGGAATTGTGCAGTAGTCAAAGCACCGAGACTCGGTAAAGCAGTAGAACCGCCGAAACCAGTTCTAGTAACTTGGATAAGATCCTCACCAACAGCGGGGTTAAAATCGGTGATGGTGTCAATGCCTTGGGTAGAACTACTGAAAACAAAACGGTCAGCACCAGCGCCGCCGGTTAGGGTATCAGTTCCCGGACCACCGTTTAGGGTATCGTTTCCATCGCCACCATTGAGGCTATCGTTTCCATCGCCACCCAATAGGGTGTCGTTTCCATTGCCACCGATTAGGGTATCGTCTCCCGAAACACCAGTTAGGTTATCGTTTCCATCGCCACCATTGAGGCTATCGTTACCAGGGTTACCATTTAGGCTATCGTTTCCATCGCCACCGATGAGGGTATCGTTCTTAGAGCCACCCCCTAAGAAATCGTTGAACGAACTACCTATCATGAAATAGGGATTCATGTTGGGGATTTGGTCGATGGTAGTTGCACCCTCGATGGCCATAAGGTCCAAATTTATTGGTTTCGGACCTGCTGCTTTCGTGTACACACGACCGTTGGTGTTGATTTTTAGTTGATGAGTGCCTGGAACATCAGATCTAACAAAGGTATTGGTACCTGCTGGCAGGGAAAAGTCCTTAGAAGAGGGTGTCTTGTACACGGAAAGGGTTGAGCTAACATCAACAGTCGTTCCGTTGAATAATCTCCAAGCCGTACTGCTGTCATCCTCGAAAACGCCAATGGAAGTGAGATTATGTGTACCAGTGGCTGTTGTCGGCAGAGAAATAGAGGCATAAGGATTGAAGTACAAGAACTGGGCAACTGTTGCAAATGAAGAAAAATTGAAACTAGCGCCCATGGTGGCTTTTTCAAAAGATACGGTAATAGTGTCAGTGGCCATAGTTTTTTCTTTGAATGATATGTTTGAATTTGAAGAGTTTGACAATACTCTACTCGATTATTACACACCCAGAAAAAAATCCAACCTTTTTCTCTTGGTTTGTTTCCTGAATTGTTGCTAATGGTTAAATTTTTATCAATTTTGGGTTAATTTGGGGCTGGGTGTGACATAAATCACCCCAGAAATTAAAGTTAATGTCACCGATAGCCAAAAGGCAATCTGAGAAATTAAGTTATATTCAGAAGGCAAGGGAGCAATTAAGAGAGCGATAGCGATAATTTGGCTGACTGTTTTGCTTTTTCCCCACCAATTAGCCCCTTTTATGTCGCTATTTCCCGTTAAATTTGGATTAATGCGCCAACCAGCGATCGCTAATTCCCGAGCAAGAATCAAAAATACTCCCCAAGCAGCAATTAAATCCATTTCAATCAGAGCTAAGAGGGGAGCGAGAACCAGCAATTTATCGACCAAAGGATCGAGAAATTTCCCTAATTCGGTGATTTGATTGAATTTTCGCGCTAGATAACCATCGAGCCAATCGGTGCTGGCAGCAATCAGAAAGATAATTAAACTTAACCAGCGATCGATTTCTGTGCCTTGGTGCAACCAGTATAAAATTAATGGCAGTCCCAAGAGTCGCGATAGGGTAATCGAGTTGGGTAGGTTCATTTTTCAGTGATCAGTAAACAGTAAACAGTAATCAGTAATCAGTCAACATTAATCAGTAAAAAGGCAGCTGCGAGCTTGTCGCTTAATACTATTCACTGAAAACTCACACCTGATCACTGATAACTGATAACTGATAACTGATATTTAGCTGGCTAATTTGAGATCGAAATTACTTTGTTTATTGCCTAATTGTCTGAGCCAACGATAATTATAAGTTAAAGCACCTCGCAGGGTGGGATAAACGGCATAATTAACGCCAAATTCTTGGCAAACTTCCGCTAAGATTGGGGCGATTTTAGGGTAGTGAATATGGCAAATTTGCGGAAAAAGATGGTGAACGACTTGATAATTTAATCCTCCTAAATACCAATTTAAAAATATATTTTTAGGGGCAAAATCTACAGTAGTTCGCACTTGAAAGATTGCCCATTCGTCTTCGATTTGGTTAGCTGCCGAGGGTTGAATAAATTCGGCGGGTTCCAAAACGTGAGCTAACATAAATACATGACAGGCAAGCACTCCATAGGTCATAAAAGCAATGAGAAAACCGATCGCTATTTCTAGGGGACTATAACCAACTAAGAGAGGAATGCCAATAAACCAAAAGAGATAAACAAGTTTTCCGCTCAATAAAACGAATAGATCGATCGGTTTAGGATTGGGAATTTTAATCTCGCCAAAACGATGACCAAAGAGGATAGAGCGCACATCGGAGAATGACCAATAGATAGGAATTATAGCGTAGAGAATCGGGATAAATAAATGTTGATAACGATGATACCATTTATGCTCGGCATGGGGAGTCATTCGCACGATACCATCGCCGTGAATTTCCACATCGTACCCTAAAACATTGGTGTAGGTATGATGGAGATAATTATGACGAAAACGCCAGAGATAACTGGAAGTACCGATGATATAATCGTAGCTCATGCCCATGAGAGAATTAACCCATTTTTTACTAGAATAGCCGCCATGGTTAGCATCATGACCAATGCTAAAACCGATTCCTGCTAATCCTCCTCCTAAAACCATGCAACCAATAATTTTTAGCCACCAGATATCCGGACCAAAAAGCACAAATAGCCAAGCGGCAATTACCCAAGTTAAAATCGTGATCGTCTTCAGGTACATGGCAAAATTATCTCTGGTGGGGATGCCGTTTTCGGTAAAATAAGCATCAACCCGTTTATTCAATTCCTTTCTAAAACCCTGATTTTCGGTAAAAGTTACTCGCATTCCTAATTTTTGTCCTAGAAGTTGATATGACGGCTATTTGTGGCAGCTCAGAGTGAATTTATGGGTCTTGTACTGGTTTGCTAAGGCTGTCTCAGCATAACTGATAATTTCTCATCAGTCCCTCATCTATTGTCAGAGAAAGAGGTGCGCTTGGCAAGGCAATCGCTCAATTTGTTTGCTCCTCTTGCAGAAAATCCTCGGTTTTTACCTAATCAGATATCAGATACCTGTAGCCGGTGATAGAAATGAGCGTTAGGTACTTTTATACTACTATTAAAGCGATTGAAGGCGATCGAGTTTTCTGGTGCGAAGTGCCACAATTAAGAAAATCGATCGATGCGATCGCTGGAAGCGTGGCCGATGATGAAGCGGTGTATTTTTATCTGTGGCAATGGTTACAGAATGATCCTAATAACCAATTAGTCAAGTCCCATTGGATGGTTTTCTTACAATATCGCTCCTGTATGGTAACTCAAAGGGTTTATCAAAATGTCGGTCATCGGATCGATGCTGATTATGAAACCCTCTTCTACTATTTGCTGAATTTGCTTTCTACGGCAATCACCAACAATCCTCGCAATTTTTACGGTAATTTTCAGGATAACAAGACCAAACCGGGATTTTTTCGCTTAATCTTAGAAAAATGGACAGATAAAAAATTGAGAAATACTCTCTATAATTTTCTGCGAGGAGAGTATAAAACTATTGGCAGGACTAATCTCGGTATAGTCAGTCTTTTTAGTGCGAATAAAATTCAAAAAGTTTTACGAGCATCGGGTATCTTTAACGAGAATCATCTGCTAATATTTAACTGTTTTCGAGAGGTTAAAAAAGCTTCTCTTAGATCATTGGATGAGTGGCAAGAGGAAGATTGGCAACAGGTAATCGATCGCTTACAGCAGTTACAACCGCAAGTTATTCTCACTGTTGAGGAAGTGCAAGCAAAACTCAATCAAATAGGGGAGATAATGCGTAATCATATCGATCCTCCTTACTCTAGATTTGAGCCTACTAATTATGACGATAATAGCAATTACTTTTGGGAAAATCTCTCCAGCAAGAAGCCAAGTAACGATTTACTACAACAGCAAGAAATCCAGGAAGATATTAATAAGTTATTAATCACTCTTGAGGATGAAGTTAAACAGATTGCATATTGTTACTATCATCAAAAGATGACGCAAGCACAGATCGCTAATCGATTGGGAGTTCACTCATCTACTATTAGTCGAGAAATAACCCAATTATGTAAAAAAATTTATCAGCTACTCTGTGCAAGGGAAGGCAAAGATTGTCCTATTTTGTTAAATGAGATTAAATTACAATCTCGGCAAAAACAAGAGATCGATGCTTATCTGGAATATTTTTGTCAGTCCTACTTAACTCAAATCTAATCTGTTAGGAGATACCATGAAAGTCAACCTCGATATTTTGCAACAAATTAACCCGAAATCCCTTTGGCTAACTTTTTCGGAAACAGAGATTAAACAAGCTCGATCGATTCTCGGTCAATACTCTAATCAAACCGCCAAAAATCAGGCTTTGATTAATTACTTAGTCCAAATATGCTTAAGCAATTGGCTGAAAGATAATCTTGATTTTTCCCTTCAAATAACACCTAAAAACCATCAGTATCTTTGGGAGTTTATTAACGGGTTTACTTGGCAAATTCAAGATAAAAAAGTTACTACTATTCCCAGTCAAGCTATTGACATTGAGGGATTGACAATAGAGCAAGAATGGGTTGATATTCCCGATTTAGCGGCAGATTTTTATCTAGGGGTGCAGGTAGATTTAGCAAAAAAATTCCTCAATATCTGGGGTTTTATATCCAGAAAAGATGTTAAAAATCTCGCAGAATACGATCCAATTTACCATCAATATTATTTGGACAGTGAGCAAATTATTGATGATTTAGATATTCTTTGGCAGAGTTGTTTAGAGGGAGAGAGTGAACAAGGAAAACTGGAATCTTTAGCAAATTTATCGCCAGCAACAGCAGAAAAATTAATTAAAAAGTTAGGTCAAGTTTCACCCTATTCTCCGAGATTAGATATTAGTTGTCAGCAGTGGTTAGCTTTGTTGAATAATCAGCAATGGCGAGAAAAACTTTATCAGCAGCGTCTAGAAATAATCCCCACTAAACTTAGTCAATGGTTGCAGGGAATTATTACAGAGAAATGGCAGGAAATCCTCATCACTATCGACAATTATCGTCCAATTAATCCAGGTTTTTTGTTGGCTGCTGAAAAAATCAGCGGCCGAGAATCTCCGACAGATATTCAGCGAGAAATTAGACAACTGTATGCTAGTCAAAAAGAGGTGGAATTTTCGGAACATTTAACCCCACAGGAAGCTTTAGCAAAACTGCAACATCAAACCCAAGATGAAACTATTCGCTGGCAAGCGGCCGAATATCTCTGGAATATCGATCCTCATTATCCTAATGCTGCTATCCGCAAAATGCTCGATGTGGGTAGTCAATTAATGGGTTATAAAATCGCTTTAATGGTGGGAGTTTTATCGACCAGTCACCAGAGAGTTGCTGTCTTAATTCGTGCCTATGCCATGGACAATTTTGCCAAGCTACCCCCCGGTTTATCTTTGCAAATTAGCGATGAAATAGGCCAATTAATCCCCGGTTTAGAAGCAATAGCAAGGGAGAAACCCTTAGATAGCTATCTACAGCTTTATTTTCTAGCTGATGCCGACGATCGCTTTAATGTTAACCTAAGCTTAGGGGACAGTAGCATTACCGAGCAGTTTAGTATTTAATAGAGATAGCAGAAAATGTCAAGGGTAAAGACATGAGCAGAGTTGTGATTCTGAAAATTGGTGATGGCAGTTTTGAAACGGGATTTTCCGTCACTCTAGAAATTCGTGACAATCATCTCTTGATAGCACCTTTTGCCGAGGGTAGATTAGTCCCTAACCTTGACATTGCTGACGCTTTGCAAAATTATCGTCGAGCTTATTATCATTGGGTAAAAAGTCAACCCAGTTTAGGAATTACCGTTCCTCATAGTATGATCACCCATGCAGCGGTAGGTGATCCTAGAGACAACCTCAGAAAAGCCACTCAAACTTTAAAAGATAGCTTAAATGAATGGCTAAATTCCAGTTCTCTGAGTTCGATACAAAATCGTATCTTGTTCCATATAGGTACTGAGTCAGAAGTAAGATTTTTTATCCAAACTACCCACTTTGATTTACAACAAATTCCCTGGGAGTGTTGGAATTTTTTACGGGATTGGTGGAATGATGTGGAAATTGCTCTTACTATCCAGAGAAATCCTCCGATAATTAACCTTACTCCTCCGATTCATGTTTTAGTAATTTTGGGTAATATTGACATCGAAAACGAGCGTAATTCCCTGTGTTTATCCAGTTTGCAAACGGCACTAGGAAACCCAGATAAGGTTTATATACAAATATTAAGTCCCAGTTCAGAAGTTCCTCTTTCAACGATAAATATTCACAATGAGTTGATCAAAAATCCATGGGATATTGTAGTTTATTTAGGTCATAGTCAAACCAGTAGCGACGGACATGATGGAGTTTTTATCATTGATAATGATACGGCTTTATCTCCTGAACATAATTTAAGAAATTCCCTAGAAATAGCTGTTAAAAAAGGCTTAAAACTTGTTATCTGTAACTCCTGCGATGGGTTAGGTATTGGTCGTCAGTTGGCTAATATCGGAGTAGCGCATATTATTGTTATGAAAGAACCCATCGCTGTGCGGGTTGCTTTGAGATTTCTAGAAGTTTTTCTTCCCAATTTTCTTGAACATAAATCCCTACAAGAATCCTTAACAATCGCTCGACAAGAATTAAGATTACATGAATTTGAGAAGGATGCTGCTAGTTCTTCTTTACTGCCTCGTTTGATAGAAAATCCTGAAGAACCACCGTTAATTTTACCTTTACCCCCTGAAAATACGGAGGAAAATCACCAAAATAGTTATGAGCAAAGTTGGCCTTTACGTCTATCTAGTCGCTGGAAACAAGCTCTGTTATTTATTTTAAGTATTCTGGTAACTTTATCAGTTTTATATTGGGGAGGAGTATTTTCCGATGATGCTAGTAAATACCCAGAAATTAGCTTAGGTGAAGAAATATTATTAAAGACAAACCGACAAGATAACAGTATTGAACGGGGAAGACAAGCTTTTAAAAACCAAGAATATAAACAAGCAATTCAGCTTTTTAAAAAATCCCTCGATCGCTTGCCCAATAATCCAGAAATTCGCATCTATTATAATAACGCTCGTGCGGCCTATCAAGACAAAAATCCCTTAAAAATTGCCACCAGTGTTCCTCTTGGTAATAATCCAGAAATTGCTGAGGAAATTTTACGAGGTATTGCTTTATTGCAACAGGAGTTAAACGATGAACAGGCCAAAAACCCCGATTTTCACTCTCTACAGGTAGTGGTAGCTAATGATAATAATAGTGGCGTAGATGCCAAAGATCGAGCCGAAAAATTTGTTAAAGATCCGTCAATCATAGCAGTGGTTGGTCATAATGCTTCTGCTGCTAGTGAAGCGGCCAAAGATATCTATGTACAAGGAAAAATTGTTGCCCTATCTCCCACCAGCTTTTCCCCGAAAATCTCCGGCAATGGCTATATATATAAAATGGTTCCTGAGATGGAAACTTTTGCCACAACCTTAAGTGAATATATCCGCGAACAAACTGAGAAGCTAATTATCCAAAACCCCACTAATTTAATTTGTTATGATAATCGCTCTGGGGATAATACTAACTTCGCTCAAAAATATAGAAATATTCTTCTCGGTCAGCAGTTTCAAAAATTCGTTAAAGATGAAGATTTTGACTGCAATATCGAACCAAAAATTAATTTAGATGAACAGGAAATTTATCAAAAAATTGCTCAATATCAAGTAAATATCCTGATGATTGCTCCCTATATTAACGATCTGAAAAGAGCCGCTAATATCTTTAAGCAACGTCCCGCAGAACAGTTAAACTTAGTAACTTTAGGTTCCCCCACTTTTCAAAGTTATCTCACCCTTGCAGAAGGTAAACAGGGGGTAGAAAATTTAGTTATCACCGTGCCTTGGTATGATCTCAAACAAGATAATTATATCCACAGTTTTTGGCAAAATAAGATCAATGTTTGGCGCACTCCCATGGCCTACGATGCGACTAAAGTTATCCTCACCGCTTTGCGACAGTTATACCAACAAGGACAAAAATTCGATCGAGAATCATTAAATCAAGTTTTAAGAAACGATTTTTCTATCGAAGGAATGACTGGCACTGTTAGATTCGATGAAAATGGTGTCCGCAACATGAATAATAATCCTGATGATCGCCGCAACTTGATTCTACAGGTCAAAAATGGTCAATTTGTCCCCCTCGCTCCCATTAAATCTGCCGGTTCAGTCTAAACCTTCCTATCCTTGTCAAGACTTTTTACAAAAATTAACCTTACCCACTGCATCAAAGTTAGCCATCACTCCTAATTAACAGGTAACACCTCTAGGAGACAAACGGCATGAAATTGTTCAAAAAATTAACCCCAAAGGCCTTGATTTTTTGGCTGATCGGTGATAAGGCAGGAAATTCTCTCGTTGCGATCTGGAATTGGTTGTGGGGTATTCCTATCGAATCCGGCGGAAAAATTGCCGTAGAATCGGCCAAAGAATCCCTAGAATTGATGCAAAAATCCCTAGCGGAATTGACAGAATCGGTGGCGAAAGTAGTAGCGGCCCAGCAATCGGCTCAAGCACAATACGAGGCAAAAAAACAGGAACACACAAACTACTTGCAACAGGCTGTCACCGCTCAAAAAAAAGGTCTTCAAGAAGCGGCAAGACTGGCTATGGTTAAGGTTATCTCCCTAGAAAAAATTCTACCCGCTATGAAAGATCGGGTCGATAATGCCGAAAAAGTGGTCATTGCTGCTAAGGAAAAACTTCGCAAAGAGCAGGAAAAAATCGAGCATTATAAGTTAGAAATGAGCAACTTAAAAGCGATTAGTTCCATGAATGAGGCTTTAGGCAAAATAAACGAATTTGATAGTAGTCTCAACCTCAATACCTCCCGCGATCGCTTTGAGGATGCCAATGAAGCGATTAACGACCGTTATCGAAAAGAAAACGTCTATAGTGAATTAAGCGAGAACTATAGCGAGAAATTAGCTCAAGAAATCGATTTCTTAAGCCTTGATGACGAAATTAACCGCCGTTTAGCCGAATTCAATCAGCAAAGTTAAGGAGTAAAGCGATGACAAAGACTGGCAAAAAAGCGAGCTTACCGCCAATTTCCTATGTGTTACTGGGGTTGATCGGTTGGTTTCTTTTTCCCCAAATATTGGCAATATTTGCCCCAAAAGCCGATAATAATCCCCGCATCAGTTACGGCAATCATCTCCTGATCAAAACTAATTCTAACACCGCCAAAGAATCAGCGATCGCTGCCATTGCTCAAGGTGATCACCAAGAAGCAGAGCAACTCCTGCAAAAATCCCTCACTCAACGTCCCAACGATCCCGAAAGCGTAATTTATCTTAGCAACCTGCAAACTGGCTCAAATCCCTTCAAAATCGCCGTTGTTGTGCCAGCAACAACTAATCCCAACGTCGCTCAGGAAATATTGCGAGGAGTCGCCAGCGCACAAACCCAGATCAATCAACAGGGAGGGATCAACGGCAGAAAACTGATGGTTATCGTGGTTAATGACGATAATCAGCCGCAGATATCGAAAGAGGTAGCCAGGGAATTAGTCAAAAATCCCGATATTATCGCTGTTATCGGTCATAATGCCTCCGATGCCAGTTTAGCCGCCGCTCCCATCTACGAAAAAGGCGGTTTGGTGATGATTTCTCCCACCTCCCTGGCTAATAATCTCTCCGGTGCGGGAAATTATATCTTTCGTCTGGTGGCTTCTAACGGCAAAATTACGGAAACCTTAGCAAATTACATAGTAAATACAGCTAAAGTCCGAAAAATTGCTTTTTGCTACGATTCTCAAGCTCCTGATAATATTTCCTTTAAAGATGAGTTGATGGCTAATGTGGCGAAAAAAGGCGGTCAAATTGTGCCGATTGTCTGCGATCTGAGTGTACCCAATTTTAAGGCCGATCAAGCCCTTAATCAGGCGATTTCTGGGGGTGCTAACGGCCTATTTGTCGTCGCTCATGTTGATCGTCTCGATCCCGTTTTTGAGGTTATTCGCTCCAATCGTCAGCGTTTGCCTCTGTTTAGTAGTCCCACCCTCTACAATATTCGCACCCTCGAAGATGGCGGCAAAAACGCCCAAGGTTTAACCCTTGCCGCACCCTGGCACCCCTCGGTTAACCAGACTTTTGCCAATCTTATGCAGGAACAGTGGCGCGGTCCGGTTAGTTGGCGCACAGCCACCAGTTTTGACGCTACACGGGTGATTATTGCCGGTTTAAGGGAAAATACTCAACGTCAGGGCCTACAGTCCAGGCTGCGCTCCGGGAATTTTCATCAAACAGGGGCCACCGGAAAAATTAGCTTTGATCCTAATACTGGCGATCGCATCGGTCAACCGGTCTTAATTCAAGTGCAATCAACTCCCTCCGGTGAGCAGTTTGTCCCTTTACCTTGAAAAGTCCCCAGTCCACCAAAGTCGGGAGAGTTGCCAACTCTCCCCCCAGAAAATCTCAAAAATTACAATTATTTCAATGTTCAACCCCGAGCAAGAAATGAATGACTAATATGTTAAAATATGCCTAAGTAGGTAGGTTTTAAAAATTGTCAGATGCCCCCTTAATAAGGGGTCATCTGCACCCCCCTTATTCAGGGGGGCAGGGGGGATCAAAGGCAAAATCTATCTTCAATTAAATCATAACTACTTACTTATGGATATCGTTATTATCGAAGATGAAATTGAAATCGCCCATTTGATTCAGCAAACTTTAGAGCGGGAATCATTTAATTGTCATCTGGCTTATAATGGTAGGGTAGGACTAGAACTATTTTATCAAAAGCAACCAGACTTAGTTATTTTAGATTTAATGTTACCCGAATTAGACGGACTGGAATTGTGTGCTAGAATTCGCCAAAAACCCGGGACAAAAGACCCCTATATCTTAATGTTAACCGCTAGGGGAGAAGAGATTGATCGCATTATCGGCCTATCTACGGGAGCCGATGATTATATGGTCAAACCCTTTAGTCCCCGGGAATTAACCGCTCGCGTAAGAGCCTTATTAAGACGTAGTTTAAGACACGATAGTCAACCCCAACAACTCCATCGCAGCCGTCATTTTCTGATCGACTTAGATCAACATTCTGCTCTTCGTAAATTGGAAGGAATGCCGGAGGAAACCCTCGATTTAACCACCTTAGAATTTAATTTATTAGCTACCTTTGTCAGTTATCCCAATCGCGTCTGGAGTCGCACCCAATTAATCGATAATCTCTGGGGGAATGATTTTTTTGGCGATGAAAGGGTAGTAGATACCCATATCCGACGCTTACGCAAAAAAGTAGAACCCGATCCTGCTAATCCGATCTTTATCAAAACTGTAGTCGGTGTCGGTTATAAATTTGAGGATGACATTATTTAGGGTCTGCTGAAAAAGTTTGTTGGTGGGGTTAGTAGTCAGGAGTCGGGAGTCAGTATTCAGGAGGCAGTATTCAGGAGATCAGTAGCTGGTTATAATTAAATTAAAAATAGATTTTAGGTTCGATCCCCCCTTAGTCCTAGGGTGAATTCATAGTAGGGTTGATTCATGAATCAACCCTACCCTTAGTCCTCCCTTGATAAGGGTGGTGTCTGATAATTTTTAACGCCTACCTACTTAGGAGATGGCTTTTATTTATTCTCCCCCCACACCCCAACCCCACACCCCACACCCCACTTCCCCACTTCCCCACTTCCCCACTTCCCCACACCCCACACCTAACCCCAATAAAAAATTCTCCCTAAAGGCATTTAAGCAGTCTTTAACCCTTATGTGCTAAAATTTTTGAAGATTTTGCCATTCATTTAGGTTCAATCAGGGATCACAGCCTTTTCAGGGAAATTTTATGACAAGTAACTACGGCGCGGAACAGATACAAGTTCTCGAAGGGTTAGAACCAGTCAGGAAGCGGCCGGGGATGTATATCGGTACGACCGGGCCGCGGGGACTACATCATTTAGTCTATGAAGTGGTGGACAACTCGATCGATGAGGCCCTAGCGGGTTACTGTACTCATATCGAAGTGGATATCAAGGCCGATGGTTCCGTCAGCGTCACCGACGATGGCCGGGGTATTCCCACCGATGTCCACCCCACCACGGGTAAATCTGCCCTCGAAACCGTTCTCACTATACTTCATGCTGGCGGTAAATTTGGCAGTGGTGGCTATAAAGTGTCGGGAGGGTTACACGGAGTCGGGATTTCCGTCGTTAATGCTCTTTCCGCATGGGTCGATGTGACAGTCTGGCGCGATCATAAAGTACATACCCAACGCTACGAAAGAGGTATCCCCGTCACAGAATTGGTCAGCAGTCCCAGTCAAGAGGAAAAAACGGGAACTAGGGTTAATTTCCTGCCAGACACCGAAATTTTTAGCCAAGGCATCGAATTTGATTACAGTACCCTCTCCGGACGTTTACGGGAACTAGCCTACTTAAATGCCGGTGTTAAAATCACCTTTAGCGATTACCGTCCCGAAGAACCCCACATCGAAACCTATTGTTATGAGGGGGGTATTAAAGAATACGTCGCCTATATGTGTCGGGAAAAAGAAACCCTGCACAAAGATATTATCTATGTATCGGGGGAAAAGAACGGAATTAATATCGAAGTGGCGTTTCAGTGGTGTATAGATGCCTATAGCGACAATATTCTCGGTTTTGCTAATAATATCCGCACCATTGACGGGGGAACTCACCTAGAGGGATTAAAGGCAGTTCTGACTCGTACTTTAAATAATGTTGCTCGTAAACGCAATAAAATTAAAGAAAACGAGCCTAATCTAGCGGGGGAAAACGTCCGCGAGGGGTTAACCGCCGTTATTTCCGTAAAAGTCCCCGAACCGGAATTCGAGGGACAAACCAAGACCAAATTGGGTAACACCGAAGTCCGGGGTATTGTTGATTCGCTGGTGGGGGAAACTCTCAACGAATACCTAGAACAAAATCCCCAAGTGGCCGACACGATTATCGAAAAAGCAGTACAAGCGTACAAGGCGGCGGAAGCGGCCCGACGGGCCCGGGACTTAGTACGACGGAAATCGGTTCTGGAATCCTCACCTTTACCGGGTAAATTGGCTGATTGTAGCGAAAGAGACCCAGAAAGGTCAGAAATTTACATCGTCGAAGGTGACAGCGCCGGCGGAAGTGCCAAACAGGGGCGCGATCGTCGTTTTCAAGCGATTCTACCTCTGCGGGGAAAAATCCTCAATATCGAAAAAACCGATGATGCCAAAATCTACAAAAATACGGAAATTCAATCCTTAATTACGGCCCTCGGTTTAGGGATTAAAGGAGAAGATTTCGACCCCTCACAATTGCGCTATCATCGCATTGTTTTAATGACTGATGCTGATGTGGATGGCGCACACATCCGAACTTTGTTGTTAACTTTCTTCTATCGTTATCAGAAGAATTTAATTGACCAAGGTTATGTATATATCGCCTGTCCTCCTCTCTATAAATTGGAACGCGGTAAAAATCATTCCTACTGCTATAGCGATCGAGAATTACAGCAAAAGATAGCGGAATTTCCCTCCAATGCTAACTACACCATCCAACGTTTTAAAGGGTTAGGAGAAATGATGCCCCAACAACTTTGGGATACTACCATGAATCCCGAAACTCGCACTTTAAAACGGGTGGAAATCGAAGACGCGGCCAAAGCTGAGGAATTATTTACCATTCTTATGGGCGATCGAGTTGCCCCCCGGCGAGAATTTATCGAAACCCACGGATCACGTTTAAATCTTACGGATTTGGACATTTAAACAGTAACTTGAGGCTGTGTTAGTCTAAGCTAATACAGCCCCCGATAAAATCCCCAAATCCAGTTACTAATCGGAGGGTTAGGGATTCAAGGAAACTGGGGTGCATTCCACGACTTCATCGAAAAAATCAGCCGGCAGCGGTGGATTATCGGGGTCTTCTAGGGCGTTTTTGGCAATTTCCGCCTCGCTCATCCCTTTAACTTTCTTCCAGTCTGTTTTGCCTTTCAACTTCGCCCACTGTTCGCGGGTGACTCTGGTAATATGTTCTTCGTTCACGGTTATTAGCCCTCCTAGCACTAATTATTCGACGAACCGAGCCACGCCAGGTATAGTGTGATTTTAAACTAACTTTTGGATAGCTGCTACTAACTGCTCGATTTCTGAGGGCAAAGTGAAATAGTGGACACAGGCACGCACACAGAGGGGGTCGAGGAGAGTTCGCAGTAAAAACCCTTGTTTTTCTAGCTGTTGCACTAACTTTTGTGGGGTGATGGCCGAGTCAATTTGAAAGGAAACTAAACCAGATTCCGGTGGAGAATTTTTTAAACATTTCACCCCCTTAATCGTCTTTAATTCTTCCCAGAGATAAGCCGCTAATTGACAGATTTTTTCGTATCTTTGTCCCCCATCACCCCAGGCGTTATGTACCGCAATAGTTGCCCTTAAACCCTCAAATTGGGGATAGGCAGAAGTGGCCACTTCAAAGCGTCTGGCATCCGGTTTCCAACCGATAGGCTGTCCTCGGTTATCTGTTTCAATGCCGCGCCAACCGATAAAAGTGGGCCGTAAACTAGGGAAAATTTCGGGACGAATATACAATCCTCCCACACCGGCCGGTCCACACCACCATTTATGACCCGTAAAAGCATAACAATCGGCGGCAGTAGCGCTTAAATCTAAGGGCAAACAACCCACGGATTGGGCAGCATCCACCACCACTAAAACGGGTTTTTCGGTGACAGAATTATCATGACAAAGTTGCGAGATTTCCTTGAGGGGTAAAACCTGTCCGGTATTCCAGAGAACGTGACTAACCACCAAAACCCTAGTTTTTGGACGTAGATGAGCGGAAATGACTTCTATCGGGTTGCCACCGTTTAAAGTTTCCCGAATAGGACAAGTGGAGATTTCCAGATGATAACGACGGGCAATTTCTTGAACCGTGGCGATAATTCCGGGGTGTTCACAATCGGTTAGTAAAATATGTTCCCCCGCTTGCCAATCAACTCCCCAGAGGGCGATATTACAGCCTACAGTGACATCCTCGGTGATAGAGAGGGTGCTGGGGCTGATTCCCAACTCCTGAGCCATTTCTTGCCTGAGAAGTTCCGTTTTTCCGGTAATCCAATCGTTTACCCCTCCTGAAAAAGGCCCCTTTTCTTGGAGAAAATTATGGGCATCGATAATCGCCTCTAATCCCGCCTTGGGCAAGGTTCCCTGACCACCGAAATTAAAATAAACTTTATTGCTAAGTCCCCGAAATTCCTGTCTTTGTTCGGCTAAATCCGCTTTACTAACGGCGTAATCGAGGCTATTTTCGTCTAAATTCTGCATAAGCGAGGAGATGGGGGGTCAGTTATCAGTTATCAGTTATCAGTTATCAGTTATCAGTTAGAAGGTGTTGGGTTTTGGGGTTTTAGGGTTTTAGTTGAATTCCCCATTTCCCGACTTCCTGACGACCGACGGCTGAATTCTAGCGACGGATTAAGTCACAATTGTCACAATAGTATTAGAGTAGAGGAAACATACTTGGGAATGTTTTCTTTTTTTAAGTTTATTATTTTTTACTTTACCTCACTGGTCCAGGAAAGCTTAACTTTTCTCCTTGATAGAATGCTACTGACCGATGATCTACTTCTAGACTACCAACGTTGTCAACGCCGTGCATTTTTAAATCTCTACGGCAATAGCCAAGAAAAAGACCCTGAGCGAGATTTTTTGCTTAAATTGCGCCAAGAGAGTCAAAGTCACGTTAAAAAAGTCCTGCAAGACTCCTATCCCGATTATTGTTCCCTGACTACCCCCAGCACTGATATTTTGGCTGCCGCTAGGGAAACGGAAGCTTTGATGGGTCGGGGGGTATCCTGCATTTATCACGGAGTCCTTTTACAATCTGGCTATCCCGTCTCTTTAACCGGTTCCCCGCATTTATTAATTAAACAGGCAGGAGAGTCGAAATTTGGCGATTGGGTTTATTATCCCCTCAATATTCAACTCGGTCGCCGTCCTAAGCCTGAATATAAGATGCTGGCTACTTTTTACGCCTATTTATTGACCAGTATGCAGGGAGTTTTTCCCAATTACGCAGAAATTGTCCTACGTCGTCATAATCGCTATCGAGTGGAATTGAATCTCTGGTTAACTAAACTAGAGGAAATAATCAAAAAGTTCGGCGAAATGGTGATTAATCGCCAAGAACCAGAAGTTTTTATCTCGCGTCAGCGTTGCAGTTTATGCCATTGGTATAGTCACTGTTATGGTATTGCTCAAGCGAGTCAACATCTTTCTTTAGTCCCGGGGGTGACTCCTAGTCGTTACCAATTTTTACAGTCTTTGGGGGTTTCCACCATGGAATCCCTGGCGCTTACCTCTCCTACCCGTATGGGGGAGGGGATGGGGGTAGAGGTGGCTAATCAGTTACAATTACAGGCCCAAGCAATTATTGAAAATCGGGCCTTTCGCAAAAGCAACGGCAAAACTGCTTATTTGTCCCCCCTACCGAGGGCCGAGATTGAATTTTATTTTGACATCGAAGCAGAACCAGAACAAAATTTAGATTATCTTTTGGGGATTTTACGGGTTGATTATCGAGTTAATACCCAGCAATTTTATCCCTTTTTGGCAGAAAAGCCGGAAGATGAAGGCAGGATTTGGCAGGAATTTTTAACCTTAGTCATGCAGGATTATCAAGCCCCAATTTTTCACTTTTCTGAGTACGAAGTGGAAACAATTAAGCGATTGGGTTATCTTTATAAAACTCCTTCTTCTTTGATTAATCAGTTAGTTTCTCGCTGTTTTGATCTGCACTATCATGTAGTTAATTCGGTAACTTTTCCCGTGGAAAGTTATTCTTTAAAATCCCTCGCTAACTGGATTGGCTTTCAATGGCGCGATCGAGGAGTAAGCGGGGATCAATGCGTTTGGTGGTATGACCAGTGGTTAAAAACAGGAGATCGGACTTTATTGGCGGCTATTTTGCGTTACAATGAGGATGATTGTCGCGCCACCTTTATACTAAAAGATTGGCTTTTGACATACCCCACGCCGTAAACGGACGTGGATTCTTCTAGCATCACTGCTGTGAATTTATGGCTCAACGAGTCCACTTGAATTAGATTCCTGGCGAAATCCCACCCAGAGGTGGTTCTCTCCTCAGACTTTCGCTCCCTTACAGAAGCCTGTTTTCGTATGCCCTACGATACAGTTCAAAACCTCTAAAATAATTGGTTTCTCTGGTACTTGACGCTTAGAGCTTTTACCTATAGGAGCATTCCCCTATAGAACCCCATAACTCTAGTTTTCAAGGTGCGTTCATCCTGCGATGACTGGGTTTTTTAAGCGGTTGCTTACCCTGCCCGCTATTCTTAATATCATACATCAGATAAAGTCGCCCTAAAAGGGCGAGGCTTTAAACCCAATTTTTCGGTCAACTTTTTAATTTGATTCTAAAGATTTATGACAAATAGGGGGGTATGTAACATCTGCTACCCGTAGCCGTAAAGGGCAAATGATAGGCTATGGATGTGAAGACAGTCCCCTCACCCAATGGTGATCCCCATGTTCTCCCCACTTTTTCCGCTTCTACTCCTACTGCTTTCCTTCCTTAGTCTTCTCTGGTATCAAAAAACCGATAATGATATTTTTAAAGCCCTTGCCGTTAGTAGTTTAATTTTTGCAATTATTTGGGGCTTAATTCTCGTTCATTGGTCAATTCACCTGTTGGGACTGCTGTTATTGTTAAAATTCAGATCCCCCGCTTTCAGTTTGGTGCGCGTGCCTAGATGGTAATGGTTTGACCCTAATCTTCCAACTGTCCGGTAGGTACTTCGATCGCTTGTACATCGATCGTACCGGGAGGGGTGAGAATAATAAACTTACCCCCTGCCACTTTTAACGGTTCACCACAGTTAGGACATTGGCATTCTGTGCGATTAAAACCCGTAAATTCGTAGCTACAGACGGGACAGCTATCTTCAACTAAATTGCGTCGCAACCACCAGCGAAAAATCCCCCAAGCAATGACAGGGGAAAATATCAGGAATGCCACGAGAATTAAAAAACTATTGACTAACCAACCCAGTCCGATCGAGCCTAACAACAATCCGACTAAAATCAAAGATAATAAACAACCCAAACCAGAATCATTGACAGAATAGCTGCGGAAAAAGTTGTTATTCACGGCTCAACCCTCGATTCATCAAAGCTGCAATTATCTTTAACCTAACACATCCCTAACACATTTCCACGGTTAAATCTTCTTTTTTGCTCACCGGGTCCTCGCTCTCTTCTGCTTTGGGTTTAGTTTTGATCGAGATTATCCAGATTGACATCCTCATCAAATCTGCTGGCGAGTAGGTCGTCTGCTCGCTTCAACTTGTTATAATAGTCAGTCCCTATCCACCATATCTCTAAAAACCATGAGCGATCCTCGTCTATCTCTAGTTGCCGCTGCCGGAAGATTTTATCAACTGGGTTGGATGCTTGGCACGGCGGGTAATTTATCCGCTAAAGTTGATGATCATAGTTTTTGGATTACTGCCAGTGGCAAAAGTAAAGGTAAACTCACAGAACAGGATTTTGTGCGCGTGGATCTGACGGGAAAAGTCAGAGAATTAGCTCATCGAGATAATCGTCCTTCGGCCGAAACTAGCATTCATCAGGTGATTTATTGTCTCTTTCCCCAAGCGCAAGCTTGTTATCATGTCCACTCAGTGGAAGCGAATTTAGTTTCCCGTTTTGCTCGCGAGGACAAGTTATCGTTACCTCCCTTAGAAATGTTGAAAGGTTTAGGTATTTGGGTAGAAAATCCTCAAGTATTTATGCCGGTTTTTGCTAACTATCTCGATGTGCCGAAAATTGCCGCAGAAATAGAAAGTAGATTCTCAACTTTCCCCCCGGAAATTCCCGCTTTACTGATTTCTTACCATGGTGTGACGGTGTGGGGTGAGTCTCTAGAAACTACCGAGAATTATTTAGAGATAGTTGAGTATATTTTTCGTTATCTAGTGGCAGCCTATCAGGTAAAACCTTGGTAAACCTTAATTTAGACAAGGTAATAAAAGAAAGACTGCCGACATTTACCAAGGCGCCACCCAGATTCGAACTGGGGGTAAAGGTTTTGCAGACCTCTGCCTTACCACTTGGCGATGGCGCCGATCAAGCACTACTTATCCTAGCATAACAGTTGGCAGTTTGCCAAGACTGGAACCTAAGAGTTGAGCGATCGATCTATAATTTATGCAGCAGTTCTCTAATCTAGTGGGGGATTTCAGGCTTAAAAAAGCGATTATGATGATAAATAAAAGATATTTACTAACTTTTATCGGTTTATTGGCTTTATCCTTGCCAGTACAGGCTAATAATGCCGTTTACCTTAGCCAAAGTTCTAATCCTGCCACGACTTTCGACAGTTATCGTCAAGAATGTTTACAAAGAGCGCGCGCGGAGGGATTAGCTGCTGATGTGGCCAAAGACCTATGCGACTGCACGATTAAAAAATTCCAAGCTCGTTACAATCTACAGCAATTCCGCACCCTCGTGCAGAAGTCGAAAACCGATAAAGCTGCCGCTAGGACTTTAGCGAGTGTGGGAGAAGCTTGTTTTGATGAGATTTTGTATGAATAGCAGGGATAGGGGGTTTTTTAGCTATCACAAAAAAAGCTCTCCCTGCTCCGCAGCTCTGGCGCTCATAGACAGTCTTAACAAGTAATTTAGATAGTCAACAGCTTATTTTGGAGTATCAAGACGATTATCAATGGCGATAATTTCTCTCTCAAATTCTTTAGGAATGCCTCTCAATTATTCATAATTTTATGTGTATTATTATCTATCTAAATTCTTGGAGCTTGTTGCTGTATAATCGTAATGACTGACCCCGCTTTTCATCTGAACTATGCCTATTCCAGATTTTCAATCGATTATGTTGCCGCTATTAAAAATACTTGCAGATGGCAAAGTTTATAAATATCGAGAAATTTTTGAAGCCTTGGTCAGAGAGTTTCAAGTCACGGAAGCGGAAAGAAAAGAAATGCTTCCCAGTGGACAACAAGAAATTTTTGCTAATCGAGTCGGTTGAGCAAAAACCTATTTAAAGAAAGCGGGATTAATTGAGTCACCCCAAAGGGCAACTTTTGTAATTTCTGAGAAAGGAAAAGAAATCTTATCTCAAAATCTAGACCATATCGATACAAAATTTCTCAGGCAATTTCCTGAGTTTCAAGAATTTACTAGAGTCAATAAGCAAAATGAAACTATTACTCTTGAAAGCAATTTATCAACTTCTGATCAAGAACAAAACCCAGAGGAATTACTAGAAAACTCCTATCAAGAAATTCGTCAAGCATTAGCGACAGACTTACTTTCTATTCTGCGAAAATTATCCCCAGATGCTTTTGAAAAATTAGTAGTAGAATTACTGGTAAAAATGGGTTATGGTGGCTCGATTAGAGATGCAGGTAAAGCAGTGGGTAAGAGCGGTGATCAAGGGATTGATGGAATAATAAAAGAAGATAGACTCGGTTTAGATATAATCTATATTCAAGCCAAAAGATGGGCTGATAATAATGCCGTTGGTCGTCCAGAAATCCAGAAATTTGTCGGGGCATTAGCGGGACAAGGAGCCAAAAAAGGCATTTTTATCACTACTTCCTATTTTACCCAAGAAGCTTTAGAATATGCCCCCAGAAATGAGATAAAAATAGTGCTGATTGATGGGGAAGAATTAGGTCAATTGATGATCGATTATAACTTAGGTGTATCGACCAAAGAAATCTATGAAATCAAGAGAATCGATCATGATTATTTTGGGGATGAATGAGAGAGAGAGGGGGACAAGGGTTACAGAAAACCGCCATGGCGTTAAAATAGATGGAAAAAATAGAGGATAAAAACTATGGACGGGATGACCTTTTTTCAGAAAAGTGCGGGACAGTGGAAATCTCAGCGCACCACCCATCATTTACCCTTTCGACGCGCAGAAACCGGCGATTCCGAGATTTATGTGGAAGCTTTAAGCGCCGATAACCCGAAAATTATCGCTATCTGTGAAATGCACGAAGTGGATCCCGCCAAGGCGGTGGGGGGTGCCTTTGTCAGTTGGGATGGTTCGATGCAGTGGGACAAAGAAAACGAAAATCATCAAGGAACCACCGTTTTTGCGCTAATTCCCGACGAAGATAATCCCCAAGCTGGTGTTCTCCTGCGGGAGCGAGGTTATGCGGAAATCATTCCCGTGGCGGGCCGTTATCACATTGATGAACAGGAAGGTTTAGTCTTAATTACAGAATACGAAACTATGACCTCGATCGAGCGTTTTTGGTTTGCCGATACCGATTTACGTCTCCGCACTAGCACAGTTCAACGTTTTGGCGGTTTTAATACGGCCACTTTTTGTGCTGAATCCCGCAATCAGTCATCGGAGTCAGTCTCTGGTGATTCCCCCGAACCTTCATCCTATTCGATTAGTGGC
This sequence comes from Microcystis flos-aquae FACHB-1344, assembly GCF_014698375.1. NCBI lineage: Bacteria > Bacillati > Cyanobacteriota > Cyanophyceae > Chroococcales > Microcystaceae > Microcystis > Microcystis flos-aquae. The sequence continues at coordinate 44,197 of NZ_JACJSW010000162.1, forward strand.
TGGTAAATCTAGGAGACAGGAGACAGGAGACAGGAGACAGGAGACAGGAGACAGGAGACAGGAGACAGGAGACAGGAGACAGGAGACAGGAGACAGGAGACAGGAGACAGGAGACAGGAGACAGGAGACAGGAGATGGGGAAATGGGGAAATGGGGAAATGGGGAAACTCAACTAATACCCCAACACCCCCCGCAACGCGCACGCAGTGACCACCCCAACACCCAAAATCCCAACCCGCAACACCCCGGATGGTAAGCAAGTTTTCTTAACAATTGTAAGAATTTTTAATATTTCTTTTCTAGTTGGCACCTACTCCCTTATCATTAGGAGGAAAGTTTTTTAAGCATTTCTAAGGATACGGAGGTTTACCCTTGGCCATTCCTCTTTTAAATTACGCCCCCAAGTCCCAAAACGTGCGGGTAGCTGGTTATGATGTCGGTGGAGACGAAAAACCGAAAGTTTACACGACGGAAAATGTCCTCTCCCCTACCGACCTGGACGATTTAATCGAAGCCGCTTACCGTCAGATTTTCTTCCATGCCTTCAAATGGGATCGGGAACCCTTCCTCGAATCCCAATTACGCAATGGACAATTATCGGTGCGGGATTTCATTCGTGGTTTACTGTTATCGAAAACCTTCTATAACAGCTTCTACGAGAAAAACAGCAACTATCGCTTTGTCGAACAGGTAGTACAAAGAGTTCTCGGTCGCGATGTCTATAGCGAAAGAGAAAAAATTGCTTGGTCGATTGTCGTTGCCACCAAAGGTATTCAAGGTTTTGTCGATCAACTTCTCAACAGTGACGAGTATCTGCAAAGCTTTGGTTATGATACTGTTCCCTACCAACGTCGTCGCACCCTAGCCAGCCGCGAAATCGGTGAACGTCCATTCAACATCACCTCGCCTCGCTACGATGGCTACTATCGTGGTATTTTGGGCTTCCCCCAAATCGTTTGGCAGAATGCTGTCCGTCGCTATGTTCCCCAAGAGCAAAAACCCAAAGCCGGCGATCCTTCCAGCTTCTTGGCTATGGCCCGGGGTCTCGGTAGCGCCAAAGGCAATCCTGTACCAAGAGTCTCCGCTATGAATATTAACATCGAGGCTTCTGTACCCCGTCGTTAATTTTTAGCTCAACCTGCTGGGGAGAGTCCCTAATTGGCAGAATGACCCCCGAACCATAATCAGGTTATTTTGTGAATTGGTGGCTCTCCCTATGGGGTGGCTCCTGAAATAATCCCCCCACCGAGAACGATTTCCCCTTCATAAATCACGGCTGCCTGGCCCGGGGTGATGCTAAATTGTGGTTCATCGAAAACCAGCTTCACTTGCTCATTTTCTAGGGGAATAACATTGACGGGAACGGCCGGAGAACGATAACGGACCTGTACTTGCGCGCGGATAGGGGTGGTAGGTTCAGCAATAGAAACCCAGTTCATCCGTCCGACAAGACAATCGGCACTAACGGCACTTTCGCGATTACCGACGATAACCCGATTCATGACGGGATCGAGTTTTACCACATAGAGAGGTTCGGCGGCGGCGATGCCGATGCCTTTGCGTTGTCCGATCGTATAATGATGGATACCGCTATGTTTACCCAAAACTTTGCCATCGAGATCGACGATATCGCCCTCACTAACGGCGATATACTTATCCAAGAACGAGCGCATAGTTCCATGAGCTTCAATCAAGCATAAATCCTGACTATCGGGTTTATCTGCTGTTTTTAAGCCGAATTCCTGGGCAATCCTGCGGGTTTCTGCCTTGGTTTGTTCGCCCAAGGGAAATAAAGTCCCACGCAGTACATCTTGAGTTAGATCATAGAGAAAATAGGATTGATCTTTATTTTTATCGACGGCGCGCAGCAGTTGATAACGGTTATTTTCGGGAGAAAAACGAATTCTAGCGTAGTGACCAGTGGCAATAGTATCCGCTTCTAAGGTTTCCCTAGCATAATGCAGCATCGGGCTAAATTTTACCGCTTTATTGCACTGAGAACAGGGCAGCGGTGTGATTCCCGCTTCGTAACCGGAAACCAGATAATCAATAATTTCTTTTTGGAAAAGCTCGCGACTATCGACGATATGATGGGGAACCCCCAACTGCTCACAAATAAAGGCCGCATCTACCATACCCTCGGAGCAGCATTGACCTTTACCCTTCATTAACCACAGGGTCAAGCCAATAACATCATAACCTTGAGCGTGTAAGGCGGCAGCGGCAACAGAGCTATCTACTCCCCCCGATAGACCGACAACAACTTTTCCCATAAATCTTGTAATGATTTTTAACCAATATACTTTCTAGACTAGCATCTCCTACTTTAAAATTTGGACATGGTGTACCCAAATTTCGTGTGAGGACAAACCAGCATGATGAGAACAAACCTACTGTTTTTCTCGGGCCTATTTTGGTTAAAAGTCGGGATAATCGCTCAAGGAACGCTACTGCTAAAAGCAAACTTATCTTTTGCCCAGAATCTTTATCCCGGTCGTCGTTTGCCCCCACCGCCGGCGGTGAGACAACCAACTAAACGTTCAGACAGTCCCAGTGCTGTTAATTGTTCCCAATGTTCACCCTTAAATTTACCCCCGGTTAATTCTCCTTCAGTTCGTCCTCTGGTGGCGGACCCAGTTTCCGGTAATCAACCCCTGAGAGAATACGTTTTTCAAGCTCCCGCTACCGTGCGTCCCGCCGATGCTACGGTGATTAATAATCATCCTCGTCCAACTGTCAATCCACCGGCACCCAGACCTGAAAATCGCGCCAATAAACCCCCTTCTCCCCCACCACAGCAGCGGGTTATTGCGACTAATCAACTCTTTCGGGTTGAAGTTCAGAGTAATAGTGCAGCAGCGTTGGCAAAAATTAAAGAAATTGAACCCCTCGCATTTATCCGCGCGGGAGAAAATGTTATTCAAGCGGGGTTATTTCAGCAACAATACCAAGCTAAACAACGGTTACAAGAGTTAACTAAACAGGGTTTTAGCGCCCAGATTATTACCCTCAATAATTAGGGTTTGCGGCAAAAAGTCTGTTGGTGGGGTTAGGAGTCAGGAGTCAGTAGCCGGTAGCCGGTCGTCAGTAGTCAGGAGAATTAAGAATGAACGATAGCTTCATGCCTATTTTTCCTATTTTTGAACTCTCAAAAGTTAATTAGGCAATAAGTCTCTAGGATTTCAGCTAATCTCGATCGAATCTCTTGCCTCTCGTCCATCCTAACCAAGAAGTTAATTTTATCCTATTAACTCACCGTTCGCTCATTTCTCGGCTCTTCTAGGTTCTGTGTGATAAGTTTTACTTACATAGGATCGATCAATCTTTGTGTCCTTTGTGTCTTTGTGGTTCGTTCCACCCCCTCGCTAGGATGAAGGTATCTTAGAATACATTTTACCCACCAAACCCAAGAGAGCTATTTCTCGAACCGAAAATTTGGTAAATTGTCTCAAATGCAGTCTAGCAAGCGCATTGATTGTTCTACTCGGATATTTTTTAGTACAAAAAGACCATTTTGAGGTTAACGAATTGATTAGGGTTTGAGCGAACCCATTGGCGATCGCACTTTCGTCACTGTTCTACTTACCTTATTTGCTAAAAAGCATACAGTATAAAGGTAAAAGCAATTTTAAAACCCTTGCCTTAAAAAATTAAGCGAACAATGAGTCAGTAGTTCAACAAGCTCACTAACATGAACGCTCGGTCGAACGCTGATCTCACGGCCAAAGCCTGCTCGTGGTGTAAAATATTTGTAGGAACTAGACAAAGGAGTATTTGAAGCTAACACTTCAATTCAAGCAAATTTTGTAGAAATACAACTATCGTAGGGCATACGAAAAGTAACGCTTAGGGAGAGAACCACATCTGGATTGGATAACGCAAGGCATCTAATTTAAGTGGACTCGTTGAACTAAGAATCCCTCGCTTTTAGTGACGGGAGTGCCAAATGACCATACAAATGGTCGCTGACCCTGACGCACGATGGAGACATAAACCCTAACACCAAAGTTGGCAAAACTACCCGCGCAAAGGGGAAGTAAAATTGTTAGACAACCCGATGTGTAACTAAAAACTACAGAATCAAGGTTCCCGAGGATGCTTTATCTGTGCTGATTTCTGAGAGCCTTGTAAATCAAGACTAAAAATATAGTTGAACAGGGGATTAGACAGGGAAAAGAGGAGGGGCAATGGGCTAAAGTGGTTTAGCCTATCCTGTTCCCAAAAAACCGAAGAAAATATGGAGATTTTGGATGACGACGATTTACTTTGCTACAAACCGCAACCTGGTTACCTCAAATGATTTAGAGGCGGGTTTTGACTTCGGGAGTACCTTTAGTCAGGATGGACTGGCTAACTTGCGTTTTGGAAAAGCCGAGGTAACGGGTGAGAACTTTTCTCAGTATCAAATCCAAGTTGCCCCAGAAAATCTGCTGGGTGATCCGCCCGTTTTGGGCAGTCAGGCGATTGCCCTGCAAGTCCGCAAACAGATGAGCGAGAATGCGGAAGATACATTGATCTTCATTCACGGCTTCAACGTTTCATTTCGGAGCGCTCTAACGGCTGCGGCTCAACTGCACCAAGTGTTGACTGCCAGAGACCCTGGCGATACCGAGCCTCCCCTCAAATTGAATATATGTTTGTTTTCCTGGCCTTCAGACGGTGCGCTTCTGTTTTCCGATCCGAGAGCCGCCAATGCGATCGCTTACAAGAATGATCGCCTGGATGCTGCCGCTTCTGGGGCGGCATTTGCCCGCGGCTTCCTCAAAGTTGCCGATTTCATTAATCAGACTGAGGCGCGGTGCCAACAGAGACTTCATCTCACTGCCCACAGCATGGGCAATTATGTCTTGCGCCATGCTCTACAGGAATTGAAAAGGCAAGTCGGCAACCAACTGCCCAGACTGTTCGATCAGGTTCTGATGATGGCAGCCGATGAGGATGATGATGCTTTCGATCTCGACTACAAATTGTTGTCTCTGTCCCGGATCACCCGCCGGACAAGTGTCTATTTCAACCGCAACGACCTCGCTCTTTGGGCCAGTGATAAGCTTAAGGGTAATACCGCCCGTCTGGGGACAGATGGTCCAATCCAGCCGCGACAACTTCCTCGCAATGTCTATCCGATCGATTGTACCCGCGTGGTATCTAGTTTTACAGATCCTTCAGAGCATGGCTATTATCTGAATGTCCCCCGCGTTGTCAGGGATATGCGTCTAGTGCTACGCAATCAAATTCCCCCCGATGAAATTCCAGGTCGGAAATACGTCGCTGAAACTAATCGCTATCGACTCCTAGAATGAGTCAGGTTTAATTTACTGCTCTAAAATGCAAACGCCTATCACAAAGGTTTTAAAGTGATTGGGAGATTTGACTTTATCTTAGCGTCAGCAGAAGTCCCATACTCCGCAGTCTAAGTGTCACAACTCATTGTTCGCTTAATTTTTTAAGGGAAGGGTTTTAAAATTGCTGTTACCTTTATACTGTATGCTTTTTAGCGAATAAGGTAGGTAGAACAGTGTCGGGAGTGCGATCTCCAATTGGCTCGCTCAAACCCCAATCAATTCGTTAACCTCAAAATGGTCTTTTTGTACTAACAAATATCCGAGTAGAACACTCAATGCGTTTGCTAGACTGCATTTAAGACAATTTACCAAATTTTCGGTTCGAGAAATTAGCGAACGGTGAGTAATTACTTAGCACACAGAGTTAATTTTGTCAAGCAAAATTCTCACCGCATCGATGATCACATCCGGTTGATCCATCCAGACAAAATGACTACTTTTATCCGCTTGTATTTGCAGAAAATCTCCGGATAACTTGCCTAATTCCAGGTGCATCTCCTCCCGGAGTCGGTTGGCACTTTTTAGGGGAATAAAGCGAGTCCAAAGGGAGGGTTTAAAAAAAGAATTAGCTTTAATACTAACTATCGGTAAATTACCGAAATTGTTAGCCTCACTCACCTGACGAGCGCTTTGGTCGAGATTAAACATTTCTCTACTCATCGTCATCCAGTGTTTAGCGCGACAGAAAGAACGCTTAACTCGATGACAAGAATCTGGGGAAAAGCGACGTAATTCTGGTTTTAATAATTCAAAAACTCCTAGAACTCTCAAAACTCGGATAATGCCTAAAATTGAGCCGATAATCGACATCCAAAATCCGGAGATGAAAAATAATTTTAATGCCTTTAATGCTGGCGACATTTTCAGCATTCCTTTCTCGTGTAAACCATCAGTGAGTACCAAACCTACTACTTTTTCTGGGAAGAGATGAGCATACAGTCGAGCATTATAACTGCCAAAAGAATCACCAATTAAAATATAAGGTGGTTCTATTTTTGCCTGGGTTAGTAATTGATCTAATTCCTGAACAATTTGGTAGCTAGTTCGCGGATATGGACTAGAATCGCTCCAACCATAACCCGCTCGATCATAAATACAAACCCTAGCTAATTGTGACAATTCTTCTATCAAAAAATATCCCTCAATTCCTCCTAAACTATGGTCAATAATAATAGTGGGACTAGCCGTTCCCGCTAGACAAAAATGTAGGCGATATTTACCCAGATTAATCAAATGACCCGGCGGTGCTTTTTGTTCTTCTAACCAAACAGATAACGTCTGATAAACTGTCGTCGCTACTAGGATAATTACTCGAATTGATAAAGACATAACTACACCTCTTGTAACAATCAAAAATCTTCCTTTAGGTGAGGATTCAGGAGCCGGTCGTCAGGAGAATTAAGAATGAGCATTAATCAATTAAATGCTCTATTTAGGAATTTTATGCAATTTTATGTCTATTTTTCTCATTTTTGCACTCTCAAAAATTAATTATGCCTGAACTTCCCCCGTATAAACATACTAGCTATGGCTAAAAGTCTTAAAGAGCCTGAGTTAAAGCAATATAATACTAATGGACTACTGGACACAAAATCCTGAATTCCTTACGCAGATAGGGTTTGAGGCAAAATTTTTTAAATTTGACCTTTCGACCATT
>NZ_JACJSW010000163.1:0-12400 GCF_014698375.1 Microcystis flos-aquae FACHB-1344
TGACAACTACTGTACCGTAGGGAGAAAGAAGGGTTTCTAAGAAGTCTTTGCTAAATTTATCCCAAATAAAGCGAGTCACGGATGCAACCAGTTATCTAAATCCGTCAAAGTGTCAAAGTCTAATAAAGCGAGTCCTAAGTCTTCTAAGCGCTCCACAGGAAGGTTACGGATGGTTTCTTCTAGATTTTGCGGTATTTCACCGAAACGTCGCTGAAGTTGACGGAGGACTAACTTTGCTTCTCCTCTTTGTTCACCTTGCTGAACCGCTTGTTCCCTATCCTGTTGGTAAAGTGGAGCTAAACGCATAATAAACTCCCTATCCTCCTGTGTTTTTTTCGATAACGCTTCTAAATTTCTACTCAGATTATACAATAAGTTTAAAGAAGCCGATTTTAGGGGATTATTCGGTGATAATCTCTCTAATTCATCGATAGCTCTCTCTTGTTCCTCCTCTACTATTTTTCTGATCGGAGAGTACTGGCTACTGACTCCTAACCCTAACAACAATTTTTGATTTTTACCGGAGATATAAATAATCTTCCGGTTGCCGTTTGCCAAGCTCAGAACTAGGATAGGAAAGAACGAGGTATTAATGCAGCAAGAGAGGTTTAGACTGTGACCAATGTAGCGATCGATGTCCGATTAACCGAGACTTCTCTGTGGCAATGGCAAATATGGCAAGGATTGCCCTATCTTACCTGTAATCTCCTAGAGGACTGGTCCCACGGCTTTTTTACCCGTCATTATTACCCCCAAACCCCAGAAGCTTTTACGGCTGCTCTGGGGGCAAATGTACCGGTTTATCGGGTCAAACAGGTACATGGCGATCGCCTATTAAATCCCCAAGGGATTACTAACCCGGAAATTGTCGAAGCGGATGGAATTATCACCGATGCTTCCGGTCAAGGGATTTGGGTGGCCAGTGCTGATTGTACGCCCGTACTAATAGGCGATCGCTCTACTGGTGTTGGGGTGGCGATTCATTCTGGATGGAGAGGGACGGCCAAAAGGATAGTTCCCAAAGCAGTAAAGCAGTTATTAAACTCAGGTAGTTGTTTAGATAACTTAGTGCTGGCCCTGGGGCCGGCAATTGCCGGGGAAGTGTATCAAGTAGAGGCAGAAGTTGCCGTAGAAGTGGGTTTAAGTTTATTCCCCCAAGAAACCAATCCCGACCAAATTCTGGCGAATTTATTGAACCTGTCCCCCTCCCCCTTATTTGCTGACGAGGAAAAAGGGAAAGTGCGCCTAGACGTGCGACGGGTGATTTATCATCAACTACAACAGTTAGGAATTCGGGATGAACAAATTGCGATCGCTCCTTTTTGTACCTATCAACAAGAGGATCATTTTTTCTCCTATCGTCGGGAAAAAGCCAAAAAAATTCAATGGTCTGGCATAGTTAGCCGTTAATGATTACTGCTCACTGATAACTGAAAAATCCCCCCTCTCCCATGCGTATTGTTTTTTTCGGAACCCCGACTTTTGCCGTTCCCACCCTCAAAAAATTATTAGCCAATCCTGATATAGAAGTAATTGCCGTCGTTACCCAACCGGACAAGCGCCGGGGAAGGGGCAATCAATTAATCCCCTCACCGGTGAAACAAATAGCCATAGAACAGCAAATACCAGTTTTGCAGCCCAAAAGTGTCAAAAAAAACGCTAAAACCTTAGATTTTCTCAGACAATCGCGAGCGGATGCCTTTGTGGTGGTTGCCTACGGACAAATTCTCTCCCCAGAAATTCTAGAGATGCCGCGATTAGGCTGTATTAACGTTCATGGCTCAATTTTACCGAAATATCGGGGAGCAGCCCCCGTGCAGTGGTGCATCGCTAGGGGAGAAAAAGAAACCGGCATTACCACCATGTTAATGGATGCGGGCATGGATACCGGACCGATGCTACTGAAAGCCTACACCCCGATCGCTCTTTTTGACAATGCCGAACAGGTGGGAGCAACCCTAGGACAAATGGGGGCGGATTTGCTCCTAGAAACCCTCTCTAAGCTCGATCGAGCAGAAATTACCCCAATTCCTCAAAATAACGACGATGCCACCTATGCCCCTTTAATTCAAAAATCTGACTATCTAATCAACTGGCAAGATTCGGGCCGGACAATTCACGATCGAGTCCGGGGTTTTTATCCTCATGCGCTGACCACTTTACGGGGACAACCCCTAAAAGTGATGGCGACTATTCCCCTAGAGGATCTCGGTCAACTTCCTCCAGAATTACAGACAAAAGACCTTTCTCATCTAAGCGGAGAAGTGGGAGCGATCGTGGCTCTCTGGAAAAATTTCGGGCCGGTAGTGCAGACGGGTGAGGGTTTATTATTATTAAAAGAAGTGCAATTATCGGGAAAATCACCGCGTTCTGGTGGGGATTTGGTCAATGGTTCCCGTTTAACTATCGGTGAGATTTTCGGTCAATAGTTTTCAGGGGATGGCTTTCCTTTGCTCCTCTATGCTTCACCGGTGAAGATTTTTTTTAACTTGCGAAAGCGATCGGAATAACTTCTTAACACTTCGATCGCAAACATGGGAGTTTCCTGCACGGCAAATAAAAACTGCGGTTGATTGAGATAGGCTAATTTACAATCAGTTTTGGCAATAGCTGTGGATTCTCGCAGTTTATCCCCATGCAGGAGCGCTCCTGCTCCGAATACATCCCCTTTTTCTAGAGTTTCTATCAATTGTCCCTTGATATACATCTCCACTTCTCCGCTAAGAATACCGTACATTAACTCGCCCTCCGTGCCATCGGCAAAAATAACTTCACCAGCTGGAAAAGTGCGATCGGGATGATTTTCGAGAATTTTAATCGTTTCTACGGGACTTAACATGATTTAACAATAATTTTTCGGGTTATCTCTCCCATTTTCCAATACATTGAACTCCCCGATCATCGTTTTTGTATGTAAGAATACTTGAAACTTCTCTACCTGACAAAGATTCGGTTTGACTCTCAGAAATGCTTTGTTTAATCCTTGTCGGGGAGAGAAAATTTCCGTCTTCATACCTTTATCCTCTTCCTACCCAACCCGATTTTTGAGTCTATTTTTTTCTCTCTTATCTTTGCTCAAAAACCCTATATATATGGGCGCACGGATTCCCACTATACATAAAGTATAAAGCAAGTCTCGCCATTTGTCAAGGGTTTTCCGAAAATCTCCCCCTCTCCCCACTTCCTTGAGAAAACACCGGGGTTAAAACTGTTCGATCGCTGCTTGGGTGATTTCTGCGATCGCTGCTAAACTGGGACTAACTTGGCCAGTATCGGTGGACAACCAGAGAAGATACTCCACATTACCCGCAGGTCCGGTAATGGGAGACCAAGTTAAACCCCGATAGAACCATCCTAAGACTGCGGCGGCCTGTAAAACCTGAAAAATCGCCCCCGCTTGGTCTTGGTGGTCGCGAACTACCCCTTTTTTGCCGACTTTTTCCCGTCCCACCTCGAATTGGGGTTTGACCAATAAAATCGCCTCTCGCGGTGGATTTAATAGCGTCCACAGGGTCGGTAAAACTTTGGTCAGGGAAATAAAAGACAGATCCATAACTGCTAAATCGGCGGGTTTTTCCTGTCCGTATAACTTTTCTGGGGTTAAATAGCGAAAATTAGTTCTTTCTAGTAACATAACTCGTTGATCCTGCCGTAAACTCCAGGCCACTTGTCCATAACCCACATCGACCCCATAAACCCGTTTTGCTCCTTTTTGCAAGAGACAATCGGTAAATCCCCCCGTGGAAATGCCTCCATCTAAACAAATGCGATCGCTGACATCGATGGCAAACAATTCTAAGGCCTTGGCTAATTTTTCGCCCCCCCTTGACAAATAGGGCAGTTTCTGCTTAACCTCGATCGCCGCTGACCGATCGATTTCTGTGGCAGGTTTATCGATGATTTGGTGATTGACTTTCACCTCTCCAGCGCGAATTAATCGCTGTGCCTGTTGACGGGAATCACAGAGATTTTTGGCTACTAATAATAAATCTAATCTTTCTTTCGGCAAGGAAGGCCTCCCAATAATCAGCGCCTAATTCTAAAAAATACCTTATTTTTCCGCAAGCAATCCCAGAAGGAAGATTATAACTAAAGATAGGGACAAGCGGAACCCATCAGCTAAATTTTCGCTGCCATCCCGATATTTTATGGATAAAGATACTCGATTCGCCATTTTAGTTATTGGCATCCCCTTTCTAGGACTAGCTTACTGTGGCTTGATTTTTGCCGTGATGATTTATTGGGCGTGGGCCCGGGAACATCCCGTGACCATGGCCACTTTTTTCGTCCTTGCTCCTTCTTTGATTTCTGGTTCTATCTGGCTGTTAGCCTCCTATAAAGCCCGCCAAAAGCAGCGTTTGGGGTTATAATTGGCAAGACTATCCCATCGGCCTCTAGAGAACAACTAATGTGGGGCAATGTGGGGGTGAATTGCCTTCACCCTCCCCTAGATAACTTTTTCTGATCACCACAACTAGGGGAGAGCCTTAAAGATTAGATATTTTTCTGGTGATAGTTAGGATGAAAGGTTTCCAAGTAAGACTGATTAAATAGCCCAATCCTGCCACTAAAATAATTGTCGCCCCTGAGGTGAGATTTAAACTATAGGATAACCACAAACCCACTAAAGTAAAGACAATTCCTAAAATAATCGCTAGGATCATCATTCCCTTCATATTTTTAACAAATTGTCCACTGATAGCGGCAGGAATAGTTAATAAAGCAATTACCATAATTAATCCTACCACCTGCATTACTGCCACAATAGTTAAAGCGGTTATTCCCATTAAACCTAAGTAAATTATCTCCACGGGAATATTGCGAATAATCGCAAAGGTTTCATCAAAAGATATGGCTAATAACTCTTTATAAAAGATACTAACTAAGGTGATAATTAATATATCTATGCCCGCCATTATCCATAAATCATCCCTCGGTACAGTTAAAATACTACCGAAAAGATAACTCATTAAATCAGCTTTATAACCGGGGGTTAAATCAATAAAAATTACCCCAATCGCCATACCAATCGCCCACATAACCCCGATTAAAGTATCGGCTCTCTCCCGGATGCGACGCTGTAAAAAACCCATGCCTAAAGCCGAAAAAAAGGTAAAAAATATCGCCCCCACCAGGGGATTAATCCCGAAAAAATAACCGATTCCTATCCCTCCATAGGCAGCGTGAGCGATTCCACCACTGATAAAAACCACGCGATTAACTACTACCAAAGTACCGACAATCCCACAGGCAATACTAACTAATATTCCTGCGGCAATCGCATGGCGCATAAAATCAAATTGTAAAGCCTCTAGCATAGGGAATTATGAATTATGAATTATGAATTATGAATTAGGGAGTGGGGGAGTGGGGGAGTGGGGGAGTGGGGAAGTGGGGGAGTGGGTATGAATTATGAATTATGAATTGGGGAGTGGGGAAGTGGGGGAGTGGGGGAGTGGAGCATTTGGATGAAATTTCCCTATCACCCTATCACCCTATCACCCTATCACCCCAAAACCCTATCACCCTATCTCCTAACGACCGACTCCTGACTCCTGACTCCTGACTCCTGATAACTGATTATTGATAACTCTCAATTACTTGACGAAAATCGCTTTTTTGTTTGACTCCGCGCATTTCTTTTACTAATTCCCGCTCCTTAAAGAATTGTACCGTGGGAGTCCCGGTTACTTGACCCATTTTGGCAATTTCTGGGTCAGCTTCGATGTCAATTTCCACAAAATAAATTTTGCCATCGTACTCATCGACCACTTTATCTAAAATCGGTTTCAGGGTTTTACAGGGGCCACAGGTGGGAGAAACATATTTTACCATTAACAAGCGATCGCCATCGTGGAATAATTTCCGTAAAGCATAACCCCCAACGTGACGGGTTTTGTCAATATCAAAAGTCTCCTCCGTATCGGCCGGGGTTTCGCTAACGGTTTTCGTCTCGTAATGTTCAGAAGTGGCTGATTGACGGTATTCTTGGATTAAATTATGCTCCGATAACCATCTTTCTGCCAATAACGCCGCCATACACCCCGTACCTGCGGCGGTGATGGCCTGACGGTATTCGTGGTCCTGTACGTCTCCTGCGGCAAAAACCCCCTCGACGCTGGTAGCAACAGTCCCCGGTTTGACTTTCACATAACCCACCTCGTCTAATTCTAGTTGTCCTTGGAATAGGGAAGTATTGGGAGTGTGACCGATGGCATAAAATAACCCTCTAACGGCTAATTCCCTGATTTCTCCCGTTTGCGAGTTTTTAATGCGTAATCCCTCCATTTTACTGTCTGTACCGAACACATCCAGTGCTTGGGTGTGAAAATGAACGGTAACTTTCGGATTATTTAACACCCGGTCCTGCATTGCTTTCGAGGCACGCATCGCTTCCCCGCGAATTAATAAATGGACGTGGGAGCCGTATTTAGTTAAATATACGGCTTCTTCGGCTGCGGAGTCACCGCCACCGATTACAGCGAGGTTTTCCTCTCTAAATATCGGTGTAGCACCGTCACAGATAGCACAAGCGGAAATGCCGTTACTCCAGAATTGGGCCTCGCTGGGTAATCCTAAGCGTTTGGCGGTGGCTCCCGTGGCGATAATAATACTATTGGCCTTAACTTCCCGGTCCGTGGAACGAATGGTAAAAGGACGCTGACTTAAATCCACCGAGATAACATCTTCGGTATAGCATTGGGTCCCCCATCTTTCGGCCTGTTCCTTCATTCTTTCCATCAGCTTCGGACCGGTGATTCCTTCGGGAAAACCGGGGAAATTTTCTACTTCTGTGGTGGTCATCAATTGTCCCCCCGGAATGCCTCCCGCTTGGAAACCCTCAAACATCAAGGGTTTTAAGTTCGCACGCGCCGCATAAATCGCCGCCGTATATCCCGCGGGTCCCGAACCAATAATGACTAAATTCTCGACAGTCATAACCGTAAATGCAACTCATAACGACTACGCTTTTTAGTATAGCAGATAATGTCGGGTAGGTTAGACGACGATAAGTTAGATAAGCTGTTCGTAATTTAAATTGCTTGTTGAGACGAGGCAAGAGGCACTCTTGCAAAAGGCAACAGTAAAGGGATTGGGGGAGGTTCGGCTAATCTAAGAATAAGCGGTTTAAATGCGTCTTAGCTTAGTTTACCCATCAGTTTAATATGCGTCCTAACCCAGCAAGAAGTAGATTTCTGCCTAAAAATCCAGAATCTCTCGGATAATAGCTTTCAAATCGGCATCAGCAGGACGTTTGACAAACTGCTCATGGCTATAAATCCAAACCAGTTTAATTGTGTAGGTAGTCGCGCTCACTAAATACATTAATCTAATTTGCCCCGCAGCACCTTTTGAAACCCGGATATGGAGCTTATGAAAAGTCCAGCCTTCCGGCAACTGAATTTTCCCCGGTAGAGGTTCCTGACGGGAGTTATGAGGATATTGGTCGTCGATTAAATCTTCTAAAGTTTTGGCAATAAGTTCAACAAAGCTATTTTTGTGAACTTTTGCCAGTTTTTTGAAAGAGCGCTCGAAGTTGTCAGAAGATTCAATCGAGAAGGGAATTGAGCCAGTCATGCACTTCTCCTTTCCCAATACGATGAGAAGATTCCGTCGCCAATGCCTCCTTCAAAACTTCAGACATGGCTGCTTTGTAGGCCGGATGTTCCTGTTCTATCAAATCAAGCTTTTGATAACCTAATGCTTTCATATCATCAAGGAGAATTGGCTCTGTGGAACTTTCTTCTGGTGGCAGACCTTTACGAGCCTTTTTCCAAGGAAATTCCGCGTGAGTCATGTCACTCAACCGATAGGCGTGGTAGTTACCGAAATATTGCCAAATTTCTGCTAAAAGTTCTTTTTTCTCCGATGGCAGCCCAGACAGGCATTCTTGGCGAGGAATTGGTAATTGTTCAGCCTCAAAATCACTGTAGAACTTATAGGCAGCAGGACAAACCGGACCGTAACGCCATGCTTGAATTTCCTCCTTAAACAATGGTTCATCGTATAGGGCCAAATGCAAGCTCTGTGCATAATATAAAAGCTTTTGGACTTTCATATTAGTCATTTCAGCGTCCATACCATCCTCGTAAGCTCTGATGATAAAGTAGCGAGCCACAGTCAGGCAGTCAATCATAATTAGTACAAGTGTATAAAGAAAGCTTAACAGTGCTCATGGGGTAATGGGGGAAGTTTTAATATTTTTCGTCACCGACTTTACCAGTGGGTGAAGTCTGCCGCAAATTGAGATAGGGATAACAGCTTAATGCGGGTATCTTGAGCGACTTTTTGGCGCATTTGAGCGGTATTATATCCCCAATCGGCTAAATATAAGCCCACATCGTTTAAATCGGCTTGTTGCTCCACTAATTCCAACGCATCGAGACGATCCTCGACAAACCACAAATTAGCGGGATATTCCGTTAAATCAGCTAGTATTTGCTGAATAGTGACGTATTTCGGCTGTTTAATTTCCTTGCCAATTAATCTCGCTGCTGGAAAATTAATTGCTACTTTTTGTAACAATTGCTTGACAAAACGACTTTCTTTGGTAGTGATAATATAAACCAAAAAATCCGAGTCTAAAAGAGAGGCTAGGCGATTGATCGCCGGTTGATAAAATCGGTGTAAAGTTAACCAAGAGTTTAGATCCGACTCAATCCATCGATCCCGAAGACCATCGAGAGCATTTGAGAGAACTTTTTTCGCTATTTTCTCCCTTTCTAGCAGATTTTGCCGAATTGACGGCCAATTATTTAAAGCTTCCTCGTCGGGAATACCGAGAACAAGCGATCGCAACAGTAAGGGCATTTCCCAACCGGTTTCGATAACGGGACGAAGTTGCGAAAAACTAGGGAAAAAATCCTCGGGAATTATTTCTGGCCAAAGGGTTTCATAGGTGCGTTTGCTAATCTGAAAATACTCGATCATGCCATCACAAAGAACACCATCAAAATCCAGTGCTAGAATACGGGGGGATTGACGCATAAATGCTGGTTTAATCTCAATAATGGCAGTATAGCGCAGCGAAAATTAAAAAATTGTCCAAGACATCATGCTATTAGCTATTCTTTGCTTCATCGTTGATATAACATAGCTGTCTCCATCGGTCTAACCGTGTATTAGACACCTCCAAAATTCAGGCTAGATTGAGGTTAATTGCTGGAGATGTCTATTGTACTGTCAGAGAATCAGGAGCCGCCCAAGACCCATTGGGTCGCTACCTCAGTTTCCCCCCACGGGAACTGCCTGACTTCAGCGGCGACAAAGTGGGAAGCCAGACTTTCAATCAGTTTAACCAGAGTGGAATCAGTCACCACGGCAACCTTACTGACGTACTTGTGATGGTCGCGTATCAGCCGGAAATGAGCAACCAAGGCACCAAAACTCTCCCAACCAGTGAACGTGGGAACTTCGATGATTACGCCAGCAAGGCCACCAGTGGCTTCAATGTGGGGGTCCACTGCCTCCGCAATCTTGATGAAATCTTCCGCCGCAAGTGCAGATGTAGGTTGCATATAGAGAATGCTATGCGCCGCGTCTAAATTATAATCTATCATAGTTTGCCTCTCCCAAATGGTCGAAGTCTAACTCTATGCTATCACGAATAGTGGGACAAAGATTGAGGGAAAATTAACAAGCGCTCGCAGAGAATAACCACAAAGACACAAAGACACAAAGACACGAAGATTAGGCTGGTTAATTCTTCTTGCCATCTAATCAGAATTGGGTGGTTTATGCGTTGCTAACCAACCCAACTGGACTTTATTTGAGGGGTAATGTTCTAGATGTTAACTAGGTTAAAGATGGCATAGCCAACGCATAATTGAAACCAGTTGATTATCATTGGTTAAGTTAGCGGCATTGGTGAGTTTTTTCGTCTCTAATTGCTGATAAATTTCCCTGGCCATTTTTGTTTCAATAGCAGCACCGATAAAAAAAGTATAAGGATGCTTAGATATTTTTCTGAAAGCATCATCAATTCTCTGCAAAGCAGTACGAGCAGTTTTCCAATGTTCATCTGCTCCTGCGGGATCAATCCCACCTTTCAATTCTCCCAAAGCAATGTATAAATCAGCAGATTGTAAGGTTTGTTTTTTGATTTTTTGATTAGCTAATTGCGTCGAATCACATTTTAAAAGGCACAAATCAATATTGTTGTTATTGACAATGGGAACATTGACATTATAAATTATTGTTCTTGGTTGGCTGTTATTTAACCAGCTAACACCTCTAACCAAGATTTCTAGATTAGGTGTCATTTCTTCAGCTTCTCTCCATTGATTATTACTAGAATTGAGCCAATCATAAGCAATCCCTGCTACTCTTAAAGTTGCTAATAGAGAACGAGTAAATTTACTTTGAGCTAAGGAGCCACCCGCGTTTCTCATTATTCCTCCTAAAGTGTTACCCCGAATCAATAGAAATCTATAGACTAACTCCTCGACAAAATTAGTCCCCGCAGGTTCCAGAAAATTGACAATTAATTCCTGAATTGCTTCTACCTTGTCTTGGGGATGTAAATAATTTTTAGCCTTATCAGAAATTCCCGATGCAGTTAATAAAGCCGATTGAATATCTGGGATGTTTAGTAAATCTCTAGGATTGTTTACGGTTTGGGCAATAATTTTTAAGGTTCTTGCTTCTGCAATTAAAGGAGTAGCTCTCTGATTTTTTTCTAAGGCTAGAGCAATAAATCCTGAACGGATGGCTTCATAGGTAGTCTCCAAATCACAACTTTGGTTTAAATGCAAGAGATAGGGTTTTTTCATTAAGGCTTTCTCCACACATAAATACATTTTCTTAAAGATTCTCTACCATGAGATACCATTTGCTGACTACTATTACCTTTTCCCTGAGGAACTACTAAAATATTTTCTACTTTAAATCCAATTTCTTCGGCGATTTTTGACAAAATTAAATCTACAGAAATACTAGCTCCCCCATAACGAACGTTATCATTAATCATACAGAAAATACCCGAGGATTTCATAACCCGAAAGCATTCATAAATTAGACAAGACATTTCCAGAAAATACCCCCTAATCATCCGAGGAATACCATGGTTATTTAAGGCCTTGCTTGATTTTAATTCCTCTAAATAACCTAGGATACTTTCTAATAATTTTTGACGATCAGTTATGGCAATGGCTGGCGACCAATGTTCATTGATTTTTAGTAACTCTTTGGGTTTATTTTCAACAGTGCAACTAAGCATTTGTTGACGTAATTGTTTTAATTGTAGTTGATCTATTCCCAACAGAGCCAATTCCAAAGCGTAGATACGAGTATAATCATAGCGATTACAATAAGGAGGAGAAGTAATAATAGAATCGTATTTTTCTGACGAAATCTCTGGCAAAATCTCAAGACAAGAACCTTGATATAGTTGAATTTTTCCCCGAGGATAATCTCTAGAAAAAAGTTCCAATTGTTGCTGACTAGGCTCTAAATCTGCGAGAATTTCTCGTAACTTGCTATGTAGGGCAGTTTTAAAGTCTAAAATTTTTCCTTTGTCAAATATATTTTTGCCCTGTTGTTTACCAGAACGATAATCCCAACGGAGGTATTGACCATCTTTTCTAGTATAGCTAATTGATTCGAGAATAGAAAGTAAGGCAAATTTTAAGATCGCTTGCACTCGCTCATTCTCTTGGGCAATCAACCCTAAGTAACTTTCTATACAAGCCTGATTTTCTTGGGGATATGCTCCTTGAGTAATTGGTAATTCTAATAACTTAACTTTGTCATCTACCTGTTGCCAAAGGCTATGGTTAGACCAATACTCTAGACGATGTATATCATCACTATTTAAGCCATTTTCTAAAATTTGTCTAGTAATAATTAATTCTTGTCCAATCGGCAATAGTTCTATTCCATCTGCTGATAAACCCCTGGCCGCCGCCGCAAATAAAGTTGTTCCGCTGCCAGCAAAAGGGTCTAGTATTTTTCCTTGTTTGATACCATATTTTTCCAGAAGATAAACTATCAGATCAACGGAAAAACCCTCTTTATATTTATACCAGCGATAAACTGGTTGGTTCTTATTACCTTGAAAACTCACTAGAGTACGAGATAATTGCTCAGAATCAAGTAATTTGTCTTGAAAATAATTAAATAATTCTCGATCGAGATTGTTGATTTCTAACAATCTTTCTGCTACATTAACTGAACTATTGGGACTTAAACGATCAACAAGAGTATAATAGAGTATAATCGTTAAAGAGTAAGCACTTTACGTTGAAAAATCGGCGATGAAAGAGACAACCCCAGCCGCGATGCCTCCCTGCTTTGACCGATGGTGTCGGCGGTTTGACAATTGCTTCAAAAACGAAGCGCAAAAAAACGGCTTCAGACAATATTTAGGAGGATTATTAGGGGAAAGTGAGAGGAAAAACCT
>NZ_JACJSW010000164.1:0-42803 GCF_014698375.1 Microcystis flos-aquae FACHB-1344
TGTCAACATATCAGCTATGTACACTGGTTTAGGAAAATTGTCTATTCAATCTGAAAAATGGCGTTCTGGGGTTGTCATGTTCTTAAATGTAAAGTTTTGTTACGAGATTCAACATTTCTGCTGCACGACTACTTAGTACAAACGCTTACGGGGGCGATAATTAGCCACGGATTCCACTAAACCCAAGGCGATAAAATTGGTTAATAAAGATGAACGTCCATAACTTAACCAAGGTAGAGGAATCCCTGTAATCGGGGCTAATCCCACGGTCATGCTAATATTAAGAATTGCCTGAAAAGCGATCATCGAGAGAACACCGATCGCTATTAAAGAACCAAAGTTTTCTTTAGCAGTATTAGCAATGACTAACAAACGCCAACAAACTAACCAGAAAGCTATTAAAACTAGAATACTGCCGACAAAACCGAATTCTTCCCCGACTACGGAGAAGATAAAGTCCGTGTGTTGTTCGGGAATAAAATTTAATTGGGTTTGGGTGCCTTGGTGTAATCCCCGTCCCAATAATTCTCCCGATCCGATGGCAATGCGGGATTGAATTAATTGATAACCTCCCCCCAAAGGATTCTTTTCTGGGTCAAGAAATAGGGTTAAACGATCTTTTTGATATTCTTTTAATAAACCCCAAAAAACCTCGCCTAATTTACCCACTGCCAGATTAGTTGCCACCACGATGAAGGTGGATAAAAAACGGTAGGGAAGGGTAAACCAAGCAAGTACACCGATGATAATTGCTAAAACAATCCAAGCAGGAAAAAGTAAATTAAACAGAAAAACCGATGCGAGGGGAGATAAGAGGATAATCATCCAAGGCAGTTTCGCATTAGCCCAGTAAATCATGCCTAGGGTAATTGCCCCAAAGACTAATCCCGTCCCCAGGTCCGGCTGCGCCATAATTAACACCCAGGGGATGGCAGTGACGACAAAGACACGAGCGATCGCAAAAAGATTATCGGCGGGACGATGATGTAGGAGGGCTGCTAGGGTGATAATTAAACCTACCTTGGCAAATTCCGACGGTTGCACGTTAAAACTGCCGATATTAATCCAACTTTGCGCCCCATTCGCCGTCACCCCCAGGACAATTACCGCAATTAGGGAGAGATTAGTGAGAAGATAGGTTAACCAGTGCCATTTCAACAGACTTTCGTAACGACAACGGGCTAGAAATAAAGCGATCGCCACTCCCACGCATCCGAATAACCAGTGTTGCCACCAATCGAGAGCAGTGGTATGTCTTTCGGCACTACGAATCATTAAACCACCGAAAACGGTTAAACCCGTCACTAAAACGAACAAAAGCCAATCAATTTGGGCTATATCACGGAAAATGAAGCTAAACTGCTCACTAAAACCCCTTAGTTTCCTACTAACAAGGGACTGTCTTCTCACCATTTCTCTCCCCAAATTTATTAACTATAGGCTGCCACGGATACTTTCGCCGCCACCTGACGAGCGATCGCTATCAGGGCTTTAGCTGAGGCCGATTCCGGTTGCCCCAAAACCACTGGTACACCAGTATCACCGCCCTCCCGGAGG
The DNA here is from genome assembly GCF_014698375.1 of Microcystis flos-aquae FACHB-1344. Taxonomy (NCBI): domain Bacteria; kingdom Bacillati; phylum Cyanobacteriota; class Cyanophyceae; order Chroococcales; family Microcystaceae; genus Microcystis; species Microcystis flos-aquae. The sequence continues at coordinate 1,558 of NZ_JACJSW010000164.1, forward strand.
GATATCTCCAGAGGCACACATCCCAGTAAAGGAATGCCCAATTCTTGCGAGGTTTTTTCCCCACCACCGGACCCAAATAGATCATAGGAGCGATCGGGCTGATCGGGAGGGATAAAATAACTCATATTTTCCACGATACCCAAAACCCGCGCCCCTAGCTGTTGGAACATTTTTAAACCCCGACGCGCATCAATTAAAGAAACCGTCTGGGGAGTGGTGACAATCACCGCACCCGCTAGGGGGACCGATTGAATTAAAGTCAATTGTGCATCCCCGGTACCGGGAGGCATATCGACGATTAAATAGTCTAAATCGCCCCAATTGACTTGATAGAGAAACTGACGGATAATGCCGTTTAACATCGGACCGCGCCAGATGACCGGTTGATCGGGGTTGATCAAAAAGCCCATGGAAACCATTTTGATGCCATGGTTAAAAGCGGGTTCCAATATCTCGCCATTTGCGCCCTGTACGGTCACTTGTGCGTCATTTAAGCCCAACATTGTTGGGGCGTTGGGGCCGTAGATGTCCGCGTCTAATAGCCCCACTTTTGCCCCTAAATGAGCCAAGGCGACGGCGATATTGACAGCCACGGTACTTTTTCCCACACCGCCCTTACCACTGGAAACGGCGATAATATTTTTAACCCCCTCCACACCTTGGCGATCGGGTAAAGCTTTTTGTTGCGGGGTTTCGGCAGTTACGTCCACAGCGACACTTTCCACCCCGGGCAGCTGTTTAACGGCTTTTTGGCAGTCTTCCACGATAAATTCGCGCAAAGGACAGGCGGGAGTGGTCAAAACTAGGGTAAAGCTAACTTTTCCGCCATCGATCGCCACATTGCGGATCATGTTCAATTCCACTAGGCTTTTTTGCAGTTCCGGATCTTGAACGGGACGTAATACTTCTAAAATCGATGCGGTATCAAGGGGCATGGTTTCAGTGTCTCTAGTTAAGTATTGTTCTTATGGTTATTTATCTTAACCTTGATGCCGGCACAGTTATCAGTGGGGAGTGGGGAGTGGGGAGTTTTTTGCTGTGAACAGTGAACAGTAATCAGTGAACTGAAAACTCACATCTGTTCAATGATAACTGATAACTGATAACTGATAACTGATAACCCCCATTCCCCAATTCCCCCTATATCTCTATATCTCTAGATTACGGTAATAGGATCGCCGACTTTAATTGTACCTGTCTTTTCGGGGATGACATTTTCTCCGAACATGATGCCCCCGGGGAAACGGCGAAAAGTGCTTAAGGTTTTTAAAGGTTCCTGTTGGGGATTTCTCCTACCTGTTTCTTGATCGGTGGTGGTGATAATACAGCGACTACAGGGTTTAACTAGGGCATAATTTATCTCTCCAATTGTGATCTTTTGCCAACTACTTTCGCTAAAAGCTCGATCGCTACTAATAACAATATTAGGACGAAAACGATTCATCGGCACTGGTGCAACTAAACGCCGATTTAAGTCCTCTAAAGAAGCAGTATTAGTTAATAAAATTGGATAACCATCGGCAAAGCTGACGGGAGTATGATCATTCCCCGCATAGCGAGGATTTGCGGGACGTGGATAATCGGGAGATTGTCGCACTAAACGACAAGGAATGTCGAGAATTTTCTCGAACCATTCGGCGATTTCATCCCCTTGATCTATGGCTATGGTTTGAGATTCCCAGATTTGAACCGCTCTTTTTTCTCCTGTGAAATTAGGCTGAAAAGTCAGGGAATCTTGAGATGTTTTCAGAGAAAAATTATCTCCTGTCATCGTGATAGAAACGGTGGCTAATTGCGGATATTCCCTTTGAGTGATAAATTTACCCTTGCCATCCACTAACATCATTTCTCGATCCCAGAGTAAACCTTTAGGAGTCACTTCAGCTTGGGATAATTGAATACCTCGACAGGATTTAATCGGGTAGATATAGAGATCAGTAACCTGCATTTTCTTTCAGTAGTTCTACATATTTTTTAGCCACATCTTCCCACGTCCAGAGATTAATTTTATTGGGAATATCTTCGGGTAACAAGCGAGGAATTGGATTGAGGATAAATTGTTCTAAACAGTTGGCTAAACTGTCCGCATCTCCCCTGGGATAGAATTGAACCCTTTCAGGACAATTATATAATTCTACCTGTTCTTGAAACACTTCTAAATCGGAAGCAATAACGGGAATACCTTGTAAAATTGCTTCTGCTATTGCCAATCCAAAACCTTCGTATTTTGAGGGAAATACCACAGAGGAACAGGTTTGATAATAAAATTGTAAGGTTTCATAGTCTTGATAACCTAATCCCTTGATATGACTCTGGAAAATTTCTTGATTTTCCCGATAAAGTCGGGTACATTCTTTGAGATAATCTTGGTATTCTTGGGTTTTGGACTGTTGAGACAATTGCAGATTTCCATTAACTAGATTATCGGTTTCTTTCCCGATAAAAACTATTTGAAATTTTAAACCTTTTTTCGCTAGTGTAATTGCTGCCTTGAGCAAAGTCAGATGATCTTTGTAGATACCAAAAGAGGAGGGAAAATAGAATGTAACTAGCTCACTTTTGACTAAATCAATCTTGGGATTAGACTGATCGATAAATCCGGCTAAGGGTACAGCTTTTAACTTACTAGCATAGGTAGCATTGGGAAAAACTTTTAAAACATCGTCTTTAGTTTTTTGGGAGATTGTGAACAGTAGATCGGCCCTATCTAACCATTCTTTTAAGACTTCATTGTAGGGTTCTTGATAGGATTCTGAGTAAGTTAAGGGAGCAAATTCCCAAAAGACATCATAAATAATGCCACTTAAAGTAACGTTAACATTGGGGGGAGAAATCCGATTAGTCATCCCATACAAACAGTGATCAGCTTGGTAACGCTTGATAATCTGATTAATTCTTGCTTCGATGCGTAAAAGTTCAATTCTACGAGAGAAAAGACGATGAATAGAATTCAGTCTTAGGGTTTTGTAAAAATTCGCTAGAAGACCATAAAAATAGATTAATTTTGTTTCAGAACTCTGGGGGTAAAAATTAAAATCTTCGTAGATAAGTTTATCGGAATCGTGCATTAAAGACTTAAAATATTCAATGTCATTAGGAGGGAGGACGATAATAATTTGTTCGACGTATTCTAATAAGCTAGGTATTAAAGAGATAATGACTCTTTCTACTCCTCCTTTGCGATAAAACACGATCGGGATGACAATTTTCATAGATTTCCTTGTCGATAGCTGGCAATAAAAAGATTGATTTTTGACTTGAACCCATTATATGATAGGCTCGAATTGTTCTACTGAGTCGAGAAATCGAGTTAAATTCGATAAACTAAGACTCTATCACCCATCGCCCCTATTTTCCCTCGATCTTGGAGAAAAAGAGTGTCACAAGCTACTCCATCCCTACAATCTAATCTCAAACAATGGCTACGGTCCAGCGCACCTTCCCTATTGCAAATTAAACAGCGTTTGAGCGCCCGTCGTTGGCCGAAAAAATCGATCGTTATTTACACAGAAAAATATCGTCCCATGCTTCCGGCGGAAATTTGGCAACGGGGGGCCAGTGGTACCCAGGCATCGGTGGCTTTTTTAGCGCAGGAATGGACGAAACGCGGCTATAAAGTGACGATTTTTGGCAATTGTGAGGGTATGGAAGGGGAAGAGGACGGTATTCGCTATGTTAATTATTACCAGATGAATTGGCAGGATCGCTTTGAGACATTGGTGATCTCTCGTCATCCCACCTATTGCCGTCCCGGTACCAAGGCAGAACGAATTTTTTTTGATTGGCAAGATATTAAAGTGCCGGCAGCCTCCTATACCCCCGAAATTTTGGCTAGATACGACAAAATTTTCTGTAAAAGCCAATATCAAAGAGATTTACTGGATTTCTGCCCCGATCATCAATGTCCGATTGTTCCTAATGGTATCGATACTTCCCTTTTGGCTGTAAGCGAGACGGTGCCAGAAAGTGAGTATCTTCCCTATCGTCTAGTCTATGCCTCTCGTTATTATCGCGGACTAGAGTCGATGTTAAAGCATGGCTGGCCGATGATCAAGGCGGCAATTCCCGCAGCCGAGTTACATCTCTACTATGGTTTTACTAAACGGGATGAAATTGGCGATCGCAAGGAATGGCGGGATAAATTAATGGCTTTGATTAAAGCTAGTGCGGGGGTAGTTGATCGCGGAATGATCGGTTATCGTCAACTAATCGAGGAAAAAGCGCGCTCTGCTATTCATTACTACGGTTGCACCTATCGTGAGATCGATTGTATTTCTGTGCGCGAGTCGGCAGTGGTGGGTTGTCTGCCAGTGGTGACGGATTTTGCCGTTTTTCGAGAAAAAGACTACTGTGTGAAAGTAGCGGGGGAAGTAACCGATCCGGCTACTCAGGAAGCTATAGCCTGGAAAATTGTCGAATTACTGAAAAATCCCCAGCTTTTAGCCCAAGAGCGCGAAAGATGTCGTCAAATTGCCCTAACTGACACTTGGGAGCGATCGGCTGCCGCTTGGTTAGATGTGATTGAAAAGGAGTCTCCCAGTCAGTAGATTGTTTACTTAGGGTATGCTGAAAAAGTAGGGGCGAAGCATTCGGATAGAAAATCTACGGTTTCAGCGATAGGTTATTGCCCGAATGCTTCGCCCCTACAGATATTATTTGAAGACCTACCAGGACACCAGCCGCTCAAGATGCAAGGTTTTTGAGCCACTAGCTTGAAAATCTTGCAGCTGCTTCGCCAAACATTCCCTCAAACCCCTTACCTCGTCTATATTTCACATTTATTCAGCCAACCCTACTCAGACTATAAAAGTAACCTTTTCGCTTAATAAGTGCCTAAATTAGGGATTTTAAGAGGAAGTAAGCTCTTGAAATCTCACTTGTGCGGGATATCTATGAGCATTTCCTCTAAAACCCTTGCTACGCTTAGCATTAACTCTTCGCGATCGGGTGCGGCGATGATTTGCAAACCTAACGGTAGTCGGGATGGGCGTTTAATCGGCAACGAAAGGGCAGGTAAACCGATAAAAGAAAAAGGTTGGGTAAATCTGCCTAAATTAGGTCTAATTAATAGCTCTTGCCCGTCAATAATCATTTTTTCTACTCCTAACGGTGGTGCAATACAGGGAATTGTCGGGGTGAGGATAATATCGACTTCGGTGAAGATCTCTCGCAAACGATCGCGATACCAACGGCGAAAACGTTGAGCCTGTAAATACCAGCTAGAGGGAATTAATGCCCCCGCCAAGAAGCGATCCCGGGTTGCGGGGTCAAAATCCTCTAATCTGGTCTGTAAACGCGGTAAATGCCAATTTGCGCCCTCGGAAGCGGTAATTATATAGGCGGCTGCCCTGGCGCGGACGGTTTCGGGAATGGTGATTTTTTTGGTAACTCCTAAACGTTCGGCGATCGCTGTCACCGCCTCGATTACTTCCGGTTCGGCTCCCTGCTGAAAATAATCATCGGCAAGGGCTATTTTTACGCCCTCTAAGCCATTTAAAGAAGCTTTAAGGTTATTTTTGGCAAAAAGACTCCAAATAGCCGCCATATCCGCCACATTGGCGGTAAAAAATCCCAGATGATCCAAACTATTAACGAACAAAAATAGGCCCTGACGGGATACGCGCCCAAAGGTGGGTTTTAGCCCCACCACGCCACAGCAAGCGGCGGGAACCCTCACGGAACCATTAGTGTCGGAACCGAGGGCGAGAGGGACTAAATTAGCGGCAACGGCAGCGGCGGAACCGCCGGAGGCTCCCCCCGAGACGCGACTAGGATCGCGGGGGTTGGGAGTGGCTCCATAATGGGCATTTTCGGTGACAAAACCGTAGGCGTACTCATCCATATTGGTCGCCCCCACCAAAACCGCCCCGGCTGCTTCTAGGGTTTGTATAGCGATCGCATCTTGTCCGGCGGCAGGGTGATCTCGATTGATTTTGGAGCCGGCAAGGGTGACAATACCCTCGATATCAAAGAGATTTTTGACGGCGAAGGGGACTCCTGCTAAGACACCGACGGATTCCCCATTAGCGATCGCTTGATCGATTTTTTGGGCTTGAGCGAGCGCCCTAGGCTGTAAAATGTCGGTAAAGCAATTTAAATGGCGATTTTTCGCCTCTATCTCCGCCAAAGTCTGGCTAATAACTTCTAAGGCTCTAGTTTGACGATTTTGGATCGATCGAGCTAAATTGCACACAGAAATAGTCATGGTTCAAAGCTGAGGGCGCTTTCCCCGTCATCCTCTAAGGGAAATTCTGTCACTAAACTGGCGATTTCTTGCAAGCGTTGCCAGTTTTCAACCACAGAATTTAAATAGCGATCGGGAATGGTTAAATCTAGGATTTTCGCCATGATTATAACGTATTCTTCTGGGTTATTCATAGATTTCGTTCTGGTTGGGGTGAAGGAGATAAAGAGTTGCTTGAAAGCAGCGCTCAGGAATAAAATCGACACCTAGTTAAGCTGTGAAAATTGCTAGGATATAAGAGAAAATCTCCTGTAAATACAATAGCTATCCCTAGGGAGGAAGTATAACTTGAATTTGTTCTTGACCACCGACTCCCTAGGATCATAACCTTAGATATGATCCTAGAACTGTATATTGAGATATTTTCCCCTCCTTCACCTCCGGATTAAATTAAACTTATAAGTAGGGAGGCACAATTATTTGTAGGATGGGTTAGCAGTAGCGTAACCCATGCGGGCGTTGGGTTTCATTCTTCAACCCAACCTACGTTCTGATAACTGATAACTGATACCTGATAACTGATAACTGAAATGACCATCTTACAAGACGAAAAACTCCTCTTTACTCCCGCAATACCCCACAGTGATGCCCTTAGAACTATTTTTGCCTTTCCTAATCAGTATTCTGTGGGTATAACCAGTTTAGGTTATCAAATTGTTTGGGCAACTTTAGCCCTGCGATCGGATATACAAGTTAGTCGTTTATTTACGGATTTTCAAGAATCTTTACCCCGTTATCCCGAATTAGTCGGCTTTTCCTTTTCTTGGGAATTAGACTATGTTAATATCCTCTCGCTGTTAGAATCTTTAGAAATTCCTTGCCACAGTCATCAACGGCAAGATCGGCAAGCGATAATTTTTGGAGGGGGACCAGTTTTAACTGCTAATCCCGAACCTTTTGCCGCTTTTTTTGATGTAATTTTATTGGGAGATGGTGAAAATTTAATTGCCGATTTTATTAATGCCTATCAAGAGGTGAGAAACGCCGATCGACCGACCAAACTCCGTCATTTGGCCCAGGTTCCGGGGGTGTATGTTCCTAGTTTATATACCGTTAATTATGATAGTTCTGAAGGTGAAATTACAGCAATTCTACCCATAGATAATAATGTTCCTACCTTTGTTAGTAAACAAACCTATCGCAGTAATACCCTTTCTGCTTCTACGGTGGTAACAAAACAAGCGGCATGGGAGAATATTTATATGGTAGAGGTGGTGCGAAGTTGTCCAGAAATGTGCCGTTTTTGTTTAGCTAGTTATCTAACTTTACCCTTTCGTACCGCTAGTTTAGAATCTTTAATCCCTGCCATTGAAAAAGGTTTAAAAGTGACCGATCGCCTGGGTTTATTAGGTGCTTCCGTCAGTCAACATCCCGAATTTGACACCTTACTCGATTATCTTTTTCAACCAAAATTTGAGGGAGTTAGACTCTCGATTGCTTCAGTTAGAACTAATACCGTCACGGAAAAATTAGCTAGAATTTTATCCCAAAGAGACACCAAATCAATTACTATTGCCGTAGAAAGTGGTTCCGATCGCTTGCGGGAAATTATCAACAAAAAGTTAGCCAATGATGAAATTATCCAAGCTGCTATTAATGCCAAAGCTGGCGGTTTAAAAGGGATAAAACTCTATGGTATGGTGGGAATACCGGGAGAAGAAACTGAAGATATTGGGGCAACTGTGGAAATGTTAATAGCCTTAAAAAAAGCCGCCTCTGGACTGCGAATCTCTTTCGGTTGCAGCACCTTTGTGCCTAAATCCCATACTCCTTTTCAGTGGTTTGGCGTTAATAAAATGGCCGAAAAAAGATTAAAATATCTAGAGAAACAATTAGGTAAACAGGGCATAGAATTTCGACCAGAAAGTTATAATTGGTCAGTGATTCAAGCTTTATTATCTAGAGGCGATCGCCGCTTAACTTCCCTGTTAGAATTAACCCGTGGCTACGGTGATTCTTTAGGCAGTTATAAACGGGCTTTTAAGGAACTAAAAGGACAAATTCCCCCTCTAGATTATTACGTCCATCAGCAATGGCGTTTAGAACAGGTTTTACCCTGGAGTCATTTACACGGTCCTTTATCCTCGAATGTTTTAATAAAACATTTTGAACAATCCCAAACAAAAAGGTAAAATATGGCTAATAAGCTAAGACACATTTAAACAATGTCTTGACTATCAGACCCCAAATGAGGTATTCTATCAAGGTAGATCGGATAGTGGTGCAATTCAGAATTGAATTGGTGTTTTTATTAACTATCAATCTCGATTAAACCATTAATTTAATCTTAGTTGATCAGCCCATGAGCCAGAAAAATGATACAGTTACCCTGCTTTTATCCCTGCTGATTACCCTATTATTTTTTGGGGTAGGTAGTTGGTGGTTATACAATCGTTTTCAAGGAAAAAATAACCCAATCAATCGTTCTGAAATCGAGAAAATATCACCAGAGCAAAAATCGGTATCGGCACAAGCAAAATTTAGTCAAGGGGAAAACTTATTAATAGTTGACGGGGCTTCTTCTGACAAACAAGCTGCTATACAGGCCCTCGGAAAAGGAGACTTTCAGCAAGCAGTTTACCTCCTAGAAAAATCCCTGCGAGCTAATCAAAATGATCCGGAAGCTCTCATCTACTTAAATAACGCCCGTATTGGTGAAGCTAAGTCCTATACTATCGCCGTTTCCGTGCCAATTGGGAGCGATGTCAACACTGCCCTAGAAGTTTTACGAGGAGTCGCCCAATCTCAAAATCAAATCAATCAAGCTGGGGGAATTAATGGCATTCCTTTAAAAGTTCTCATTGCTGATGATGCTGATAGTCCCGAAATTGCCGCTCAAATTGCCCAAAAATTAACGGCTGACAACAGCATTTTAGGAGTAGTAGGACACACTAGCAGTGACACCTCTTTAGCGGCGGCCGCTATCTATCAAAAAGCAGGATTAGTAATGATTTCCCCCATCAGTACCTCAGTTAAACTCTCCAATTTTGGTGACTATATCTTTCGTTCTGTTCCCAGTGATTTTGTGGCGGCACGGGCATTAGCCGAATCCAGCTTGCAAAAAATTCCTAACGTCAAGGCAGTGGTATTTTTTAACTCCCAAAGTAATTATAGTCAATCCCTAAAATCTGAATTTATCACCGCTTTAGGATTAGGAGGAGGTCAAGCGGTGAGTGAATTTGATCTATCTTCCCTCACTTTTACCCCTTCTAAAAGCCTCCAACAAGCTCAACAGGAGGGAGCAAATCTAATCGCCCTTCTTGGGGATAGTGGTACCCTAGATAAGGCTTTGCAGGTGGTTCAAATCAATGGTCAAAAATTACCGATTGTGGCGGGTGATGACGTTTATAGCCCCAAAACTCTGGATCTAGGCCGAAAAAATGCCCTTGGCATGATTGTCGCTGTCGCTTGGCATTTAGGGGCTAATCCGAACAGTACTTTTGTGAATAATTCCCGCCAATTGTGGCAAGGAGACGTAAATTGGCGCACTGCCACCGCCTATGACGCTACCCAGGCTTTAATCGCTGGAATTAAGGCAGAATCTAGCCGAGAGGGAGTTCAACAGGCGTTAAGAAGCAGTGATTTTTCTGTGCCTGGGGCGACTAATCCCGTGCGATTTTTACCCTCTGGCGATCGCAATCAATCCGTGCAATTAGTGGTAGTTCAACCCGGTTCTCGTTCTAGTTTTGGGGTGGATTTTGTGCCAATTTCTCGATAAAATGACAACTAAATCAAGATGACTTATATGTTAGAAACTCCCCCCAAATATTCTGTTCTTGGTTTACCAGTTCATCTCCTCGATAACTACAGTCGTTGGCTAATTGATCGCCTCTATCAAGGTTTTGGTTCCCACGTTGTCACTCTCAATGCAGAAATGGCAATGTTAGGGGAAAATGATGCTAAAGTAGCCCAAGTTATTCGGGAAGCAGATTTAGTTATTCCCGACGGCGCGGGGATTGTTATTTACTTAAAATTAAGGGGCAGAAAACAAACCCGCTGCCCCGGTATTGAACTATCAGAATCCTTAATTACTGAGTTAGGAATGCAGGGAGAGAGTTTTCCTATTGCTTTTTTTGGTGGTCAACCGGGGATTACGGAAAAAGCGGCAAGTAATTGGCAAAAAAAGATACCTAATATCCGTATTCTGTCTAACCACGGTTATCTATCCTCCCAGGAAATGTCCGATTGGATCGAGGTATTAAAAGATCAACAACCGCGGTTAATTTTAGTTGGTTTAGGAGTACCCCGACAAGAATATTGGATTAGGGAACATCGCCATCTCTGTCCCCAAGCTATCTGGGTAGGTGTGGGGGGTAGTTTTGATATCTGGTCTGGGACAAAAATCCGCGCCCCTCGCTTTTTCTGTGACAATAATTTAGAGTGGTTGTATCGACTCTATCAGGAACCTTGGCGTTGGAAAAGAATGTTAGCTTTACCTAAATTTTTCTGGCGCTCTCTTTTTTATTCCTAGTAATAGTTATTATAAATTCTTTTCGATAAAGGCAATCACTCGCTCTAATCCTTCCCGTGTTTTCAAGTTGGTGAAGATAAAGGGTTTATCCCCGCGCATTTTTTTTGCATCTCTATCCATCACTCCTAAATCTGCCCCCACCATCGGGGCTAAATCTATTTTATTAATTACCAATAAATCCGATTTGGTGATACCTGGTCCTCCTTTGCGAGGGATTTTATCTCCGGCTGCCACGTCAATCACATAGATGGTTAAATCTACTAATTCGGGGCTAAAGGTTGCCGCTAAATTATCACCACCACTTTCCAGAAAAATTAGCTTTAAGTTAGTAAATTTTCTCTCTAACTGTTCAATGGCAACTAAGTTAATTGAGGCATCTTCGCGAATAGCTGTATGGGGACATCCTCCCGTTTCTACTCCTAAAATTCTTTCCGGAGCTAAAGCTTGCGATCGCACTAAAAATTGGGCATCTTCTTGAGTATAAATGTCATTGGTGACTACGGCGATCGGATATTGATCCCGCAAATTTTTACACAGGGCATCGAGCAGGGCTGTTTTTCCTGAACCCACCGGACCGGCAATTCCCACGCGCAAGCAAGACATAGTTTTTTCGGGAAAAAGTGACAAGGAAAGGGTTAAAAATTTTGGAGCTATCGGATAGAAAAAAGAGGGGTTCGCAGGGCGACACGGATTCCCATTATAATAAAAGGTTAACACAAATCTGAGAATTTGTCAAGTCTTTTTGTCAATAAATTTGGGGAAATCATCGGCAAAAAGATCACCAAAAGTCAGTGATTTGGTAGCCAAAATCCGTTAACATCTGCCTAAATAGGGGCAAACTTAAACCGATAACATTACTGTGACATCCCTCCAATCTTTCCACGAATAGACCCCCCTTTCCTTCTAGGGCAAAACAGCCAGCACATTTGAGGGGTTCTTCGCTGTCAACATAGGCAATAATTGTTTCATCGCTGATATTGGCAAAGTGAACTTTAGTGATCCCACAACGAGTCAAAGTTCGATTATTAACTCGATCGATTAAAGCATGACCTGTATAGAGTGTACCCACCTGACCGCGCATTTTTTGCCAACGATCGATCGCTTCTGATTTATCCTTGGGTTTGCCATAGACTTCCCCCGCTACTTCTAAGACGGAATCACAACCAAGAATTAATCCTGAATCAAATTGGGGGGCGATCGTTTGTGCTTTACATTGGGCTAAAGTTTGGACAAGATGGAGAGTATCATCAGCATTAATTGTCGATTCATCAAAGTTACTCACCCGCACAATCGGATCGATTCCGACCATTTGTAATAGTTTTTTACGCGCAGGAGAAGCGGAAGCAAGAATCAAGGGAATGGACATAATTTTTAAAGTAAAAAGTCAAAAGGATAAAAGTTAGGTAGGGTGGGTTAGGCAATGGCAAATTATTAGACTTAATTATCAATTTATCTATTTGCCGTAACCCACCATCAGTTATCAGATTTTTAGCTATTTCTGCTAGGAATTGGCAGGATTTTAGGGGGGAAAATAACGATCTAAAATCTCAACCATGCGGGATTGTCTTTCTTCCTTGTCAAATCGATTGTAAAAATCCGACTGAACCTCATAAAAATCCGACCTCGATCGAGTTAATTGTCCTAGCAGTTGATAAAGTCCCCGTCTATCTTTTTCCCATTCTTTTTTAGACTCAGCAAGACTATTAGTTAACGCTTCGATCGATGTGGCGTTAGAATTAGCGATCGCTCTAGTTTCTTTTAATCCCTGATTGGTTTCCTGTAGTCCTAATTTAATCTCCTGTAATCCTAATCTAATCTCCCGTAGTTCTGTTAGGGTATTTTCAGCAAGAGATTCGAGTCTATCTAGTCTATTTTCTTCCGAGTTACTCATATTCATTTACCGGTTATCAGTTATCAGTTATCAGTTATCAGTTACCAGTTATTAGATTTGAGTTTTAGGTGACAGTATTAAATAGAAGTTTCCTACTGTCTTTTCACTGTTTACTGATTACTGATTACTGATTAAGTAAGTATTTTATCTTTAATTGTGACCGGCTACCTAGTTGATGATAGGTGGTGCGTTACGACGGATTTTTACCTTTAAGTCAAAACAGGAATTTTTGCCGTCTAACGCACCCTACATTTTACTATTGCCTATTGCCAGTGGTGCGTTACGACGGATTTTTACCTTTAAGTCAAAACAGGAATTTTTGCCGTCTAACGCACCCTACATTTTACTAGCTAGTTGATGATAGGTGGTGCGTTACGACGGATTGTTAGCTTTAAGTCAAAGCAGGAATTTTTGCCGTCTAACGCACCCTACGTTTTACTATTGCCTATTGCCAGTGGTGCGTTACGACGGATTTTTACCTTGAAGTCAAAACAGGAATTTTTGCCGTCTAACGCACCCTACGTTTTACTATTGCCTGTTGCCAGTTTCCCTAACTAACCGAGAAAGAATCAACGATAGTTTCAAAGAGTTCTTGAATTTGCGTCCAACGTTTTTGGGAAGTGGAAAGATTAAAAGAATAGAGTTTATTATTATTAACCGTGACGCTGGCCAGATTATGACGTTCTTGGCCGTTGGCTAATTTAACTTGATATTCGAGGATATAATAATCTTGACCGTCGATTTGATGGGATTCTGAGCGAATTAATTCTACTTCCTTATCGAGATTGGGGTTAAGACTGTTATTTTTCAGGAGACGATAGCCAACTTCCGAGGGAGTCCCTAAATCTGTTAAGGTTTTATTGTCGGGGACGGGGTTGATAATAACGCTTAAATTTTCGCTCGTTTCGATCAGGTCATGAAAAACCACATCTACTCCTGCAACTTTTTTCACATCCACCTGCGTCCAACCCTTAGGATATAAAAATTGATAGCCTTGGCTGCCACTGGTGTATCCTTGCAGTCCAGCGATGGGAGTTGCACAACCGGTTAAGAGAAGGGTGGTAATTAGGAGGAAAGTCGCCAAAAGAGATTTAATCATGATATTTTGACCTGTAAGTAGGGCTGTTTAATTTTACCTTGAATTGTTTAGGTGAACGGATTATGAAAATTAAGAAAAAATTGACAATTATTATAGCTATAGCGACTTTTTTACTGACTATCTCTCCCCTAAGCGCTCAAACTACCGCTAACCCCGTGAAAGCTGTAGAATTTTATAATCGGGGGGTGGATCGTTTAACCGCAGGGGATTACTCAGGGGCGATCGCTGATTTTACTCAAGCTCTACAATTAGAACCGAAGGATGCCGATGCTTATTATAATCGCGGCTACGCGGAATTAGTTCTCGGCCAGTACGAGCGAGCGATCGCAGATTATACCCAGGCCTTGACAATCAACCCCAATTATGTTAATGCTCTCGGTAATCGTTGTTATGTGCATTATCTGACGAAAAAATACGAGGTAGCGGTGGAAGATTGCACAAAAGCGATCGCTTTAAACGGAAATTTTGCTGATTTCTTTATTTATCGCGGTAATGCTAAGGATGACTTGGGAAGACACCTAGAAGCGATCGAGGATTACACAAAAGCTTTGAGTTTACAGGGAACTAGAGGACAGGATCGCATTTTCTATAATCGCGCCCTGTCCTATAACCGAGCCGGACAGCAGGAAATGGCTTTAAGGGACTATAATGAGAGTCTGAAAATCAATGCTAATTTTGCCGAAGCGTACCACAATCGGGGTTTGACCTATTATAAATTGGGAAACAGGGAAAAAGCGATCGCTGATTTAGAGGAAGCAGCCCGTCTAGCGTTATCTCAGGGTAAACAGGGGACTGCGGCTAAGTCTCAGTCAGCAGTGGCATTAATTCAGGGTCAAAAGCCTTAAAATAGGGAGTAGTTGTGATATTAGCGGTAAAGAGGAGTGAAAGGGGCTAAATCGCAACTACGAGGGACTAAATTTTAGCCAGCTTGAGATGCGTAAAAAGCGACGGCTAACAGTCCACCCACAAGTGTGATCGCAGCAACGCCCCAGACAAGATAATTACGTTGTTGCGATTTAGTCGGGGGAGCCGCTTGATAAACTTTCGGTTCGGCGGCGAAATTATTTAAGCGTCCACCTTCTTCGTTTGTATAAGGCATAATCAAAACCTCAAATATGACAATTTTTCAGGAAAAAAATCCTCTTATTACAATAGTACAACATATTAGCAACCGAGTCGGGGATGTGGTAAATTCTCACGGGGATAACAATTCTTAGTCTTGGGGTAACTGCCGGACTCTGCTATTTTTATTGGCGATCGCATTGCCAAGGATTGCAACTGCGAAAACAAGTTTAAAAAGGCTAATCATACTAAATCCGTTTTTAATACTATAATAATGATCCTTGAATATAAGTATTGCTTCTTTCTTTTTTAAATCTTTTAAATCTCTCTGCAGCTATCTCGCAATAGTCTGGTCGAATTTCAAAACCCACAAAAATTCTTCCTAATCCCAAGGCCGCTATTCCTGTAGAACAAGAACCAGCAAAGGGATCAAGAATTATTTCTACGGGGTTAGATGAAGCTTGTATAATTCTCTCGACAATTGCTAAAGGAAATTGTGCGGGATGTCCAGTTCTTTCCTTAGAACTGCGCGTTTCTCCTGTAGTGACTTTAGGAACTTCCCACACATCAGAAGGATTTTTACCGATCTTCTTTTGATTGGGATACTTAACGTTAGGGTCACGAATATTATCTAAGTTAAAAGTATATTCTTGGCAATTTTTGAGATAAAAAAGCCATTTTTCATTGCGAGGACTAAGACGATTTTTTGTAGAAACACCTGCCCCATATTTCCAGACAATTTCTTGTAAAAGATAAAAGGGAGACTTATCCCAAAGAAGATAGGGAATCGGAACACATAATCCCTTTTCTGGTACTTCTAAATAACCAACATTTAGCCACAAAGCACCGTTATCTTGAGTAATTTGATAAATTTGCCCTAGCCAATTAGCACACCAATCAACATAGTCATTGATTGAAAGAACTCGTTCATATTCTTTGCCAATATTATAAGGTGGTGATGTAACAGTGAGGTCAATTTTTATGTCACTATGAGATAGTTTAGACAAAAAGTCTGTGGCATCTCCTTGATAAAGAATAAAGCCGTTGTCCGAGTAAAAAGGTTGACCAAGATGACTAACCAGAATTTCTTTAAGAGAATTAAATTTGTTGGCTCTATCTTTTTCTAACTCTGGAGAAAATGGCTGTAGTAAGGAGGAAGGAGCAATCTGAGTTGATTGATGATCAACAATTCCCTCTGCTAGATAAGAGTTTTGTTCCTTGCTGGCAATTGGACGAGACTCATCTTCCCTAGACGATAGTTTTTTTTGTTTCCCCTGGGACTCTACAACCATAATCTCAAAGGACAGGTAAGTATTTTGATAGTTTCAATTATGCCCTTATTTTACCAAAATATCACTGGAGTTGTGCTTAATTTAATAACTTTTGTAATCATTCTCCTTCCCTTACCCTGGATGGGGAGGTAGAACCCCACCAAGAGTTAAAGATTGACTGATAAAGCAGCGAGTTTTCCTTGAAAAATCTCAACTGAGTAGATTGATAATTAGGGGATGCACCCGAAAATTATCCCTAAAATGGTGGTAAATAACCCATGGCATTTTTGACTCGATCGAGAGTTTGATTGGCCACCGCTTCTGCTTTGAGACGACCTTGCCGCAAAACTGTGCCTAAATAATCTTTATCATCTCTAATTTCGGTGTATTTTTCCTGAATAGGTTGCAGAGATTCTATGGTGACTTCTGTTAACATCGGTTTAAATTGTCCCCAACCTAACTCGGCACATTCTCCCGCAACCACGTCTTGACTTTTTCCCGATAAAATGCTATAGAGAGTTAATAAATTATGGCATTCCGGACGTTCCGGATCATCGAAAGTTAAACCCTTAACTAGATCGGTTTTACAGCGTTTAATTTTCTTGGCAATGACATCGGGACTATCGAGAATATTAATCCGACTCATCTCGGAAGGATCGGATTTAGACATTTTATTCCGGCCATCGGTTAAACTCATCACCCGCGCTCCTTCCTTGCGGATCATCGGATCAGGCAGTTTTAAAATTGGTTGTTTCGGTTGCCCAAAAAGATGATTAATTCTAACGGCTATATCGCGGGTTAATTCTAAATGTTGTTTTTGATCTTCTCCCACGGGTACTTTATCGGCATCGTAGAGTAGGATATCGGCAGCCATCAGCACGGGATAATCGAGTAAACCCGTGCCAACATTTTCCCCCTGTTTAATCGCTTTTTCTTTAAATTGAATCATATCAGTTAACCAATTTAAAGGGGTGATACAATTCAATAACCAAGTTAATTCTGTATGAGCTTTAACGTGGGATTGGACAAAGATAGTCGCGTATTCTAAATCAATTCCGCAGGCTAAATATAAAGCGGCAATTGCTAAAGTATCCTCCGCAAGAGTGGCGGGATTATGGGGAACGGTGATCGCGTGTAAATCGACCACACAAAAGAAATTATCGTAGTCTTTTTGTCCCTCCACCCAATTGCGGATCGCACCGAGATAATTGCCTAAATGTAAATTGCCGGTTGGTTGCACACCAGATAAGATTCTTTGTTTACCCATAACTCTTGCGATCGCTTTTTTTCATGATTTTATTGTATCAGTTTTTGCCGCTAATTTCATCCTAAATCCAATTGGGAAAAATCATTCTCAGATAATAATCCCGCACTGACAGGGGAATGCCTAAATAAATTGGTAGCCAATGGATAAAAGCAAAAATTATCAAAATTATGAGGTAGCGCGAGCAATTTTTATAAATAGGACTGGAACTTTCTAAACCATCGGCTAAGAGCCAAGCTAGGGCAATCCAAGTGAAGCTATAGGCAGCCATATAATGATAGAGAAAGGTACAGCGACTAATTTTTAACCAAGGCAGCAGATTAGCAATATAGTTACAGATAAGATAGGCGGAAATTACTCGCTCTTTTCGGTTAAATAATCGACTAAAAACTACTAGAATTGCTCCCGTAGAAAACCACCATAAAAACGGATTTCCCATAGCGTGAACATCATAAATTTTATCACCTACTCTCTCAAAATAATAAGCCACAGGTCGCCCCATTACTAACCAACTATACCAGGGAGAACAATAGGGGTGAACATCAGATTGATTACCTTTTATTCTCTGATGAAATGACCAAATTTCTTGATGTACTTGCCAAAAATTATATTGATGGTTGACGAGAAGATGCGGTATCCACAGCAAACTATAGGTGACTAGGGGAAAGACAATTAAGGCGATAAAAATGTCCTCTAATCTCAGGTTAGTTGCCTTTGTCCAAAGATTATCTTTTGACTGCTCTTGCTTCAATAATTTTATTAACCAAGCAATACCGATAAAAATAAATATTCCCAGTAAAAATCCTAAGCCATTCCATTTAATATTTGCCGCTAAACCGAAACAAACCCCCGATAATAATAACCAATTGAGTTTTTGATTTTTCTGGAGCGCTAATAAAAAAAATAATTGTCCAGACAAACCGAATAAAATTAAGTAAATATTATTGAGAGCATAGCGGGATTCCACCAGAAATAATCCGTCTAAACTAGCCAGAAAAGTTGTGATTAAAAATACAGTTTTTCTCTGGGTTAATTGATAAGCAATTGCGCCAATAATTAGGGGAATAAAAGAACCAGTGAAAGCATTTAACCAGCGATAACTAAAAGTTGAGCGCGGGGAACCTGTTAAATTATTAATGGTTTCAGGATCGGCAGGAAAATGGGAACCAATCCAGATACTAATAGCAATTAAATATTGACTTAACGGTGGATGAGACTGGAAAAATTCTTTACCGATTAGATATTCATTGCCGTATTTAGCATAATAAACTTCATCGAAAACAAGAGTATTAAACTGACTGAGATTCCAGAATCTTATCACCAGAGAAAATAAAAATATTGCTAGGATAGATAGGTTAAATTTTACTTGAGAATTCACGGCAAGATAATAGTTATTATAACTAGGAATTTTCTGGTAAACGCGAGCGAAATTCTTTGACAGCAAGACGGGGATTAGGATGGTTGACATATTCGGCTAATAATTCTAAATTTAAATCCGGTAATAAAGCACTTTTAGGGATTAAAATATATTCGCCATTCTCTTGCAAAGAATAGATTTTTAACTGATTATCTTGCCAAAACCAAACCTCTTGAGTTCCCAATCTTTTATAAACTTCCAAGACTTTCAGGCTGCCACTGGTTAAAATTATTTCGATCGCCAAATCAGGAAACTCTTTTTCTGTGAATAAACAAAAACATTCATCTGGTTCTTTTCCCGCTTCTTTTTCCTGTTTTCGCAAAGTGGTGGAACCTAATCCCCAGAAATCAATTTCAGCATATTCTAAATAAACTTCTACCAATCTACCGATATTTTTTTTGCTAACTTCGTGACGACGACTAGGAGCCATAATTTCTACCATTCCATCTAAGTAAGTAATGCGATAACTGGAACTATCTTCTAAATGTTTTAAGAGGGTTTCGTACTGTTGCCAATTCACCCCAGAAATAAAGATTCTTTGTTCAGGATCATTAGCTTTTAACTCGAAACCTTCTAATCCTTGTAACCGAATCGTAGTCATCATAAAATTAATTACCTCATCTATTTTACTTAATTACTCAGGAAGACTTATTTTGATTTCTTCTGGTCTGAATTTTAGCGCGTAAAATCCTAACTTTATAGGGATCAGCATCTTTTCGCCACAGGATCTGATGGCCCTTGATTGTAGCACAATGATCCTCTAAACATTTTTGCCAACCCTGTAAACGTTCGATCGCTTTTCGATCTTCTAACAATCCCCAATCCTTTTCTAATTTAGTTAAGCGAAGCAATTTATCATAGTTAGGATAATCCGCCGTTACTAAAAGCTCTTTTTCGTGTAGAATTGGCGGATTAGGACTATCCCGATAATCCCGAAAACTAAAATCAGCCGAACCTAAATATACATCCATGCTAGTGGCTAAAATCGGATGTATTTCTGTATCAAAATTGGGGTAATAGAGATAGGAAATTTTGGGTTGACGAAAGGATAAACGAATAACATTAGCATTTTCTAACCGTCCGATAGTTTGACTAGCACAACCTTCATATAAGCGTAATAACATCGGTAATTTTTCCAGAATGCTAATATGAATAGTTAGGGAATAACGGGAAAGTTTGCCTAAAGAACTATTTTCACAAGTACAAGCGATCGCTGGCAGATTTCCCGCACTTATTAACACTTCTTCTGCTAAAGCGCAAGCATTGCGATAACTGCCAAATAAAGCTTTAAAATCGGCACGGGTAGCGGGAGATAATTCCCGTACTTTCGGACAGTGGCTAAATTGACTTAAAGCTAAATAAAGTAAAAGATCGGCGCGTCTTTTATCGGCAATTATCTCCCATTCTTCCGCTTCTGTTACTTGTAAAATCACTTGAAAAGCTCGTCTAAAAGTGCCAAATTCTGCCTTAATTTCTTCCTCTTGTAATAATTCTCCCGCGACGGGTAAACGTCCCTGCTGGGTGTAAAATTCCATCAGGGGAGTCAATAAATCTTCGTAATCTTCAAAGCATTTGAGATGGGTTTTAATTTTAGGAGTGGTAGCGCGGGAACGCCATCTGGATAAACGAAAAGCTTCCGCTTTTTCTTCCTCTCGAAAAACTAGATAAACTCCCAAAGTTATCGGAATAGAATCAACCCCCAAAGTGCTATCAATATACTGTTTTAGTTCTTCCTGTTGATAGTATTTTTGAAAAGTATTACGACGGGTTATAATTCCATCTTCATAAGCCATTAAACCCCGTTCGCTATCATCAATTAGGATCTGTGCCGAAACAATTAAAACTTGACGGGTTAGTTGCCAAGCTTTTAATAAGGCTTCCTGCCGTTCTTCGGCGGATTCAATAACATTAATTACATAGCCTAAATTAACAATATCAGATTCAATTAAAGGACTATCGGGACGATAATAAGGATCCCAACCTTCACTTTGATAACCCTGTTCGGCTATGCGTTCTATATCACCTCCATAACCACAACCGTAATCAAAAAAAGTGGTTTCAGGAAGGAATAATCCCGCCGCTAATGCTAATCTTGTCGGACGAGAAAGGGTTTTGCGAACAAGAGCGGCTTTGTGGCGATCAATTATTATCGATTTTTCCTTTTTTCCCTCTAGATTACAAACTAAATAATCTCCTGCAAAATCAAGGTTATGCTTTCTTAAAAGCCGTTGCCATTCCTGTTTAGTACCGATGGGATAAGAACTGTTTAAAAGTCCTAAAGCACTCTCGATTTTTGTGAGATGCTCGAATTCTTGATAAAGGGGATAGTCCCTAGTAACAAAAGTTTCTTTTCGGTGTAAAATGGGCGGATTATCGGCATTTTGATAATTCCATTCACTTAAGATTAATGTCCCCATATCTACCACTAAACTTTTAGTTAAAGCTGGGTGAGGTTCCCGATCAAAATCGGGATAAAAAAGATAGGATATTTTCGGTTTATCGGTGCTAAATTTAATTATTGTTGCCTCGGATAAATGCTGATTAATTCTTGCTTTTTGTTCGTAATTCTGGAGGATAGGATCCAGTTGATGTAATGCTTCTCGATGAACATAAAGCGCCCCCGGTAATAGTTTACCGATGGGACTAACTTGACACAGTTGCACGATTACGGCGAAATTCTCAGCCATGGCAATTAATCTGTCTAATCACAAATTCTAGAGACAGAAAAAACTAAATAAATCTAGTTAAATGAACCCGATAGCGCTCTTTTTTTGTCACAGTAACCTCACCCACTTCTAGACGACCTTTTCCCCGAAAAGAAATCAAATCACCGGTTTTAACATTATAACTAGATTGACTGATATCTTTCCAGTTAACTCGCACATCCCCAGCGCTAATTGCTTCGGCCATTTTACTGCGAGAAATGCCAAAACCCGCCGAGGCGATCGCATCTAAACGCAAGGAAGCTTCCACCGTATTAATTTCTTTTTTTTGCGGTGGTCTAACTT
This sequence comes from Microcystis flos-aquae FACHB-1344, assembly GCF_014698375.1. Taxonomy (NCBI): domain Bacteria; kingdom Bacillati; phylum Cyanobacteriota; class Cyanophyceae; order Chroococcales; family Microcystaceae; genus Microcystis; species Microcystis flos-aquae. Next base: position 23,285 of record NZ_JACJSW010000164.1, read on the forward strand.
TTAATTCCGTCAAAGGAATCGGGCTAGTTTTCACGGGAACTGAACGCACTTGTAGTAAATTAGCACATAAAAAATCTGCCAATTCAGGCACTACAATCGCCTGCGCTCCTCGCTCACCTAAAACGATTATATCGCCGACTTTTTCCCGGACGATACCCGTCCCCAACATCGCCCCTAAAAAATCCCGGTGGTTAGCGGTATCAAAAAGAAAATTACCGGCAATATCAAGGGCAGATAGGGGAATATCTGTTACTGTCAAAGGTAGATCAACTCTAGCAATACCGAGGCGCTGTCTTTCTGCTTGGGGATAACCGCCCCATTTTTGCATTGACACATCGGTTAAACGCTGAAAAACCCGTTCTACTTCCGCTAAAACCGCGGGAGAAAGAAAGTCTGTCACCGTCACTTCCCAAGTCTTGATCGCTTGTTCGGCTTTATCAATAACTTTCGCTATCTCCTCGCGATTCTCGACACCCTTTAGTAATTCTTCTCTTGGTGACATTGTTTTCTGGTAATTAATCAAAAATTCTTAGGAAAAAATCAAATGACCGATAACTTATTCCCGATAACCGTTCACTGTTCTAGGGCGTATCCTTGCAGATTTTCGGGGTTAAATTGACGGAGGATAAGAGTCGCTTGATTTTTCAAGTTTTCGGAACCCTGCACGACAATAATATATTTTCCGGCGCCGAGACGATTGCGATAGGGAAGTGCATCGCCACTGCCGGACGACAAACCCACGCCACCACCGACGAAAATACTACCCATCGCCCCCCCAATCGCCCCAGCAATGCCGCCAACAATATGATTCCCCGGTTCTCCGGCCCAATCAAAGGTATGCAATCCCGTAATCAGGTTAAAAAGGTAGCCACCGGCAAAACCGAAGGGAATTAGCCAAAAAGCCATGAGAGTAGCCCGTTTTTTGGCCTGTTGGAAGGGATCGATCAAACCGAACTCATCGGCACTTTTATAGCCGCGACCGAGAATGGTCACTTGAGATTGGGGAATTCCCGCTTTTTCGAGGGCAACGGCAGCTTCTTCTGCTTCTATGCGATCAGCTAACACGGCAATGAGATAATTCATATTCTCCAACTTTTCAGGCTATCTTCATCTCCTATTGTAAGGATTTTCGGGACTGAAAAGCCGCTCGATCGAGAAAATATGCAAGGGGATGGCAAGAAATTACTTTATTTTGGTTATTTCTGGCAATAATTGACCCTAAAGATCAAGGGAGATGGTTATCATCTTTAAGGACATTTTTGGCGCCAAAAAGACCCCCCCCATTTTGGCTCAACCTAGAAGGACAGCCACAATCACTACTATAGACCAATTAAGTGGGTGGGTGGAATTAAATATAAGATGAACGTAGGTTGGGTTGAAGCATGAAACCCAACGCCTGCTCATGTTACGCTACCGCTAACCCATCCTACAAATAATTGTGCCTCCCTACTTAGACCTGTGCGAAAATTAAATTTGTGAGAAAAAAGAGCAAGACAACCCGTGCGATTGCCCTGTCAATCGTAGCTGATCAGGTCGCCCTTGTTCTTCGTCAGTGAAACCCCAGCAGTTTTTGGGTAGTCGGCAAGAACCCTCCTGCAGCCACTCCAACCACCGACTTTAGTTGTGGGTTCTGGAATGGTTTCCCCGCGTTCTTGCAAAACCTCAAGGTAAAGTTCAATCGCTTCTTTAATATTTTCCTGAACCTCTTCAAAGGTATCTCCAATGGTTTGCTCAAGGATTACTCAGGATACTGACCCGGACTTTTTCACCATTTTGCAAAGGTTTACTACTATTAACGACGAAACGCTCCCCCGGTTCGAGTCCAGTGATAATTTCTACTTGACCGTCAAGCGCTTGACCGAGACGAACGGGACGTTTTTCTACTTGCGAGTTCTCCTCGGAAAGGACGAAAATGGCCGAGGATTCCCCTTGACTGACAATTGCTGTTTCGGGAACAATCACCTGAGGGGCAGAATTATTATTAAACCGTACCCGGGCCAATAATCCCCCTTTGATTAAACCATCCCCATTGGGTAGAGCAATCTCCACGGGAATCCGCCGGGCCGTGCCTTGGCTGAGGGGAAAAATCCTGGTGATGCGACCGGAAAAATTTCTCTCACCGAAAGCATCAAGGCTGACATTAACCTTTTGTCCTAAATTAATCGTTTTTAAATCCAATTCCGATAATAATACTACCACCTTGACCTGTTGAAAATCGCCAATTTTGAGGACTTCATCGCCGATACTGACTAAATCCCCCGGCTCTTTCAGTTTTTCGATAACTATCCCCGTCGCTGGTGATTTAAGAATAGCGTAGGCCTGACGTTGTTGTTCCTGAGCGATGACCGATTTTTGGGCGGCAATTCTCCCGATAATTGCCGCCACTACCTGCTCCTCGACTTTAATTCTTGATCGCCCGCTATTAACGGCTTTTAAAGCTACTGCCGCCGTGGTTTGGGCTGTTTCGCCCTGTTGCAGGGGAATCGCCCCTTCTAGGGCTAATTTTTGCAGGCGCTCGGCATCATTTTTGGTCTGTTGGTATTGTAGTTGTAGGCGCTCCACTTCAATTTCAGCGTTACTGACTTCAATTCTCGCCCGGGCTAATTCCGCTTCTAAGGCCGACAAGGCGGCTTTTTCTTGCAGGACAACGGTGGCGAGGAGACGATCATCAACACGGGCGAGGATTTGCCCTAATTGCACCTCATCTCCCACATCGACGAGGAGATTGAGTAACTGACCCGTGGCTTGCGATCGCAGAGAAACGACTTTTAAAGGTCGGGTGGTTCCTGTGTAATCGAGATTGCGTTCGATGGTTGCTGGTTTAGCCCTGGTGACGTTGACGGTAGTAGTACGGGCCGCCGGTGGCGGTGGTTGGGTTTCGGTCCCGGGAGAACAACTCGCGCTTAAGGATAAGATAACCAGAGCGGAAAGGATAATCGGAGTCGATCCCATGGCGATAATCTTGGTAGAAAGCGGCTTTTGAGTCGATGGTCGCTTATTCCTCGTCCCAAGCTTCTACCGCTACCACTTCGCTGAGAGGGTCTTGCATGGAGAAACCGAAATCGAGCAACTCTTGCTTCCAGTATCCCCACTCATCTCCGTATAAAAGAGCCAGTTTCCAGATACTATCGCTAGGTTTGACTACTTTTGCATCTATCCACTTGCTAACCTTGCGTTGAAACTTCACCATCGGGTGAGCTACAGCTTGTTTGGTCATAAATTCAATTGCTATGAAAACTTCGGATTTTGCGCTTCCCAGCTAAACTAACTCAAGACTAAGACTTTTGCCATTACAAAGGAGCGAGAAGCGCGTTTATTAACTTACTTGTACACCAGATCTCTGGTTTTAGGCAAGTCTTTTTAACCAAAAGTACGGTAATTACTACTATAGATTAGTATAACTGGAGGCCACAATCATGGAACCGATGCCTTGATCGGTGAAAATTTCCAGTAAAAGGGCGTGGGGAAGACGACCATCGATAATATGAGCAGCCTGAACTCCCTGGGCTAGCGATCGCACGCAGCAGCCAACTTTGGGAATCATCCCGCCGGCAACGATGCCTTTTTGAATCAACTCCCGGGCCTGTTGGATATCTAATTTAGCCAATAAAGTGGAAGGATCCTTGTAATTCTCTAAAATTCCGGCTGTATCGGTCATCAAAATCAGTTTAGCTGCCCCTAAAGCCGCCGCTATTTCTCCGGCTACCGTATCGGCATTGATATTATGAGCTTGGCCGGTTTCATCGGCGGCCACACTGGAAATCACGGGAATATAGCCACTATTGACCAAGGATTCGACGACGCTAGTATCGACACTGCTGACTTCTCCAACAAAACCAATGCCCTCTTTACCCACGGGACGAGCAGTGATCAGATTGCCATCCTTACCGCATAATCCTACCGCTTTACCGCCGGCTTGATTGATCAGGGCAACAATTTCTTTATTGACGCGTCCCACCAGCACCATTTCTACCACATCCATGGTGTCGGCATCGGTGACGCGTAAACCGTCTTTAAATTGGGGTTCAATGCCTAATTTATCCAGCCAACTATTGATTTCTGGACCGCCGCCGTGGACAATAACGGGACGAACCCCCACACAGGAGAGAAAAACGATATCTCGCATGACCGTGTCTTTGATATCGCTGTTATTCATGGCCGCACCACCGTATTTAACCACTACGGTACGACCGCGAAATTCTTGTATATAGGGTAGGGCCTCGCTGAGGATTTTCACCCGTTGGGCATCGTTTTCCTGGATATTATTATTCATGCGTTTTTTTACTCGTCTGATTCAGTGATCAGTTTAGCGGTTTCAGGTTTGACAAAAACTGTTCACCTTGAACGGATTTCTAGAAAGTCCTAGAGTTGCCGAATTTTTCGACGCAACGGACAAAAATCTCGACTCCCATCGCTAACACCGATTCATCAAAATCAAAGCGGGGATGATGGTGGGGATAGGCTAATCCTAATTCGGGATTGGCAGACCCCAAGAAGAAATAACAGCCTGGTACTTCCTGTAAAAAGAATGACATATCTTCCCCTCCCATGGTTTGACATTCGGGAACGATTCCGGCCGGGGTTTCCACCACTTGTGCGGCGATTGAGCGCACTAATTCCGCCATCTGATCATGATTGATTACCGGGGGATACAATTGCCAGTAATCGAATTGATAACTAGCCCCCTGACTTTGGCAGATGCCCGCGATAATTTCTGCCATCCGTTGTCGGAAATAGCCCCCTAACTGGGGATTGAAATAGCGCACCGTCCCACTGAGATTAGCACTATCGGCGATCACGTTTCTAGCGGTTCCCGCTGCTAATTTACCCACAGTCACCACGGCAGCATCGAGGGGGTTGAGGTTGCGGGCGACGATGGTTTGCAAGGCGTTGACGATTTGGGCCGCCACCAGTAGTGAATCGACGGTTTGATGGGGAATTGCCCCGTGGCCGCCCCGGCCTTGAATCTGGAGATCGAAACATTCCACCGCCGCCATTAACGGACCATTTTTCACGCCCACTGTCCCTAAAGGCAGATTATTCCAGAGATGCAGCCCGATAATTCCCTCCACGTCGGGATTTTTCAGCACTCCCGCTTCGATCATCGGTTTCGCCCCCCCCGGCCCCTCTTCGGCGGGTTGGAAAATAATTTTTACTGTCCCCTTGACATCGTGACGGTTTTGTGCTATGTAAACTGCTGTGCCGAGGGCGATCGCTGTGTGGCCATCGTGACCACAGGCGTGCATTTGGCCCGGATGTTGGGAACGATAGGGGACTTGGTTTTCTTCGGCGATCGGTAGTGCATCCATATCGGCCCGCAGGGCTAAAACTGGCCCCGGTTGACTGCCTTCGATGGTGGCGACAATTCCGGTGCCGGCGATGCCGGTTTGATGCTCAATTCCGTATTTAGTCAGGGTTTGACTGATTAAGGAGGCGGTGAGATGTTCTTGAAAGCCTAGTTCTGGTTTTTGGTGTATTTGTCGGCGCCAGTGGACTAATTGCGGCTGCAGGCAACGAATGGCAAGGCGAATTTGAGGGCAATTTAAGCTATTAGGAACGGGAAAGGAGGAAATCATCGGGTTCGGACGGCTAGATTTTTTGAGCACCGATTTCTAGTTTAACGTCGGTCGTCGGTCGTTGGTCGTCAGGAGATAGGGTGATAGGGTTTTGGGGTGATAGGGTTTTGGGGTGATAGGGTGATGAGACAGCTTCCCCACTTCCCCACACCCCCACTTCCCCGCTCCCCACTTCCCCACACCCCCACTTCCCCGCTCCCCACTTCCCCACTCCCCCACTCCCCACTCCCCACACCCTTCTTTACAAAACTTCATCGTAATTTGAGCGCCGGAAAGGGCAATCCTTGGGCAATAGGGGAAGGGAAAGCGGGGAAATATTAAAAAAAACTTAAAATTTTTATCTTGCTGCCCTTTATACCCTTAAAGCCTTGCTGTCTCTGATTTCCCGACGGTGAGAGGCTTTGAGCCATGGTCAGGAATTGATGACCAACTCGATCGAGTTATTGTTAAGTGACTGTTACAAAAAGACAGCAAAAAACTTAATAATATGTAACAAACAAAGTTTCGACAGCAGTGTATAAATTTAATTTGAGGGGCCAAGATAACAGACAAAAGTTAAGCTGGATACTTGTTTAACCTCCTTAGGTGATTTATGAGAGAGCCATGAAGTTTTTTCAGGTTTCTTAAAGTAGGTCGCAACAATCGCGGTCAAGGCTAGTCTAGGCTCACCGTGAAATCCCTTAAGAGGGAAAACCTTTTAATTGCAAGCAAATCCCATTTAAATTTAGGAGATTGTCACAATGTTTGACGCATTCACCCGGGTAGTATCCCAAGCTGATGCTCGCGGCGAATATTTAAGCTCTTCCCAACTAGACGCTCTCAGCGCCATGGTTGCCGACAGCAACAAACGGATGGACTCTGTTAACCGGATCACCAGTAACGCTTCCACCATCGTTGCCAACGCCGCTCGTAGCCTGTTCGCTGAACAGCCCCAACTGATCACCCCCGGTGGTAATGCCTACACCAGCCGTCGTATGGCCGCTTGCTTACGGGACATGGAAATCATCTTGCGCTATGTCACCTACGCTACCTTCTCTGGCGACGGCAGTGTTCTCGATGATCGTTGCTTAAATGGTCTGCGCGAAACCTATGTAGCTTTAGGAGTACCAGGAGCTTCCGTAGCTGCTGGCGTAAGCAAAATGAAAGAAGCTGCTTTGTCCATCGCTAACGATCGCAACGGTGTCACCCCCGGCGATTGCAGTGCTTTAATGTCTGAAATTGCCAGCTACTTCGACCGCGCCGCCGCTGCTGTCGCCTAGTCCCTGGGGCTAGTCTCAATTGAACCGTAGGAAACTTATTGCAAGATTATTGGGAGATACCAAACAATGAAAACCCCCCTTACCGAAGCCGTAGCAGCCGCTGATTCTCAAGGACGTTTCTTAAGCAGCACCGAAATCCAAGTTGCTTTCGGTCGTTTTCGTCAAGCTTCTGCCAGCCTCAGCGCCGCTAAAGTGTTGACCGAAAGAGCCAGTTCTTTGATCTCTGGTGCTGCTCAAGCCGTGTACAACAAGTACCCCTACACCACCCAAATGCAAGGGGCTAACTTTGCGGCGGATCAACGCGGTAAAGACAAATGCGCTCGTGACATCGGTTACTACCTCCGCATGGTGACCTACTGCTTAGTTGCTGGTGGAACCGGTCCGATGGACGAGTACCTCATCGCTGGTATCGACGAAATCAACCGCACCTTCGACCTGTCTCCTAGCTGGTACATCGAAGCCCTCAAATACATCAAAGCCAACCATGGTTTAAGTGGCGACCCTGCGGTAGAAGCCAACTCCTATATCGACTACGCTATCAACGCTCTCAGCTAGTCCGATCGAAAAAACTGCTGGTCTGGAAAGACAGGAGGTTGTTAGCAAAAGGGTTAGCAATCACCTGTTCTTCCAGACCTTGTTATATCCATTAAAGGTTAGTTTCAGGAGGATCGACGATGACTAGCTTGATAGCGGCCCAAAGACTGGGATTTGAACCCTACAACGGTTCCCCCCGCTTGGAATTACGCTCCACCGACAGTGATGAACAGGTAGAAGTGGTGATCCGCGGGGCCTATCGACAGATCTTGGGCAACGAGCATCTGATGTCCAGCGAGCGCCTGATCAGCCTAGAATCCCTCTTACGCAATCGTTCGATTAGCGTCAGGGATTTTGTTCGGGCGATCGCTCAATCAGAATTATATCGGCAGAAATTTTTCCACAGCAATCCCCAAAATCGCTTGATCGAGTTGAATTATAAACACCTGCTCGGTCGCGCTCCCTACGATCAAGCTGAGATCGCTTTCCACACCGATCTCTACAATCAACAGGGTTACGAAGCAGAAATTAATTCCTATTTCGATTCCCCCGAATACAACCAACATTTCGGTGAGAACATTGTCCCCTACTATCGCGGTTTCGCCAGCCAAACCGGTCAGAAAACCGTCGGTTTTAGTCGGCTGTTCCAAGTCTATCGCGGTTATGCGACCAGCGATCGGGCGCCGTTAAAAGAGGGAAAACTGACCAGGGAACTAGCCTATAACAGTGCTTCCCCCGTTTATATTAACGGAACTGGTCAATCCTTAACCGGATTAGCTGGGGGCGATCGGGGCAAATTCTATCGCTTGCGCGTGGTGAGTGGCGCAAAAGCGGGACGAAAAACCCGTGTGCGTCGCAGTGTGAGCGAGTATCTCGTTGCCTACGAGCAACTATCGAACAAATTGCAAGAAATCAACCGTCAAGGCGGCCAGGTAATCGAACTGATCCTCGCCTAGCTTTGAGCGGTCAGAAAATGATCATTTTTTTGTAGGAGAACTTTAGTGGCAATTACTACCTCAGCTTCCCGTTTAGGGACAACCGCTTTTAGCGAGGTTGCTCCCGTGGAATTACGTCCCGATTGGTCCCGTGACGACGCACAGGCGGTTATTCGCGCTGTCTATCGTCAGGTGCTAGGCAATGACTATATCATGCGTTCCGAGCGCCTTACCAGTGCCGAATCGTTACTCTGCAATGGTTCGATCACCGTGCGGGAATTCGTCCGCGCCGTGGCCAAATCGGAACTGTATAAGAACAAATTCTTCTACGGTAACTTCCAAACCCGCGTCATCGAACTTAATATCAAACATCTTTTAGGTCGCGCTCCCTACGATGAGTCGGAAGTGGTCTATCACCTCGATCTCTACGAAAACAAAGGATTCGAGGCCGATATCGACTCCTACATCGATTCCGCCGAATATACCGAAAACTTCGGCGATAGCATCGTTCCCTACTATCGCGGTTTTGCCAGCCAACCCGGTCAAAAAACCGTGGGATTTACCCGGATGTTCCAACTCTATCGCGGTTATGCCAACAGCGATCGCTCTCAGATTGCCGGCAAAACCTCCCGTTTAGCGGTGGAATTAGCTCAAAACGGCGCTTCGGCAGTGGTCGGTCCCTCTGGTGGCAGCGATGGTTGGGCCTATCGTCCCTCCGGTCAACGCAACACCCCCAGTAAAGCTCTTGGTGGTAGTGTGGCCTATGGTAATGTGGGTAAGCTCTATCGCGTGGAAATTGCCGCCATCAGCAAACCGGGTTATCCCAGTGTCCGTCGCAGTAGCAAAGCGGTTATCGTCCCCTTTGAACAGTTAAATAACACCCTGCAACAGATCAACCGTCTCGGTGGCAAAGTTGCCAGCATCACCCCCGCTAGTTTGAACTAATTTTCTAGCTTAAGATAACTAAAAGTCTCCCGGGCAGCCGTCAGGTTCACCGGGAGACTTTTTTCTAGGGAACTGGCAGAAATTGACCCTCAGCAGATCGAGCAAACCTGTAGAATGAAAATAATTCCCTCGTTTTAATGCCTGTGACTGTCACTTCGATCGCTTTTGACTCTATCGATACTGCCTTAGCGGAAATCAAAGCCGGACGTGCCATTGTCGTAGTTGATGATGAGAATCGCGAAAATGAAGGAGATCTAATCTGTGCGGCCCAATTTGCCACCCCCGATCTGATTAACTTCATGGCAGTGCAAGCTCGCGGTTTAATCTGTCTGGCCATGACAGGAGAGCGTCTTGATGCTCTCGAATTACCCTTGATGGTGACAAAAAACACCGATAGCAATCAAACCGCTTTTACTGTTAGCATCGATGCCGCTCCCCATTTAGGGGTTAAAACTGGCATTTCGGCAGAAGATCGGGCGAAAACCGTGCAAGTTGCCATTAATCCGGTCACTCGTCCCGACGATCTCACCCGTCCCGGTCATGTCTTCCCGATTCGTGCTAAAGCCGGTGGGGTCTTAAAACGTGCCGGTCATACGGAGGCGGCCGTGGATCTAGCTCGGTTAGCCGGGTTGTATCCGGCGGGAGTTATCTGTGAGATCCAAAATCCCGATGGTTCCATGGCCCGTTTACCGCAACTATTTGAATACGCTCGTCAACATAATCTCAGGTTAATTAGCATTGCCGATCTGATCGGTTATCGCTTAAAACACGATCGCTTTGTCCATCGGGAAACGGTCTGTGATTTTCCCAGTCAATTCGGCACTTTTCAGCTTTATGCCTACCGAAATTTATTAGATCAAACCGAACACATCGCTATTGTGAAAGGCGATCCCGCTCTCTTTGGCGATCAACCTGTAATGGTACGAATGCACTCAGAATGTCTGACCGGGGATGCTTTGGGATCCTTGCGTTGCGATTGTCGCCAACAGTTACAAACTGCCCTAAAAATGATCGAAAAAAACGGTTTGGGGGTGGTGGTTTACCTGCGACAGGAAGGACGGGGAATTGGCTTAATTAATAAGCTAAAAGCCTATTCTTTACAGGATATGGGACTAGATACGGTGGAAGCCAACGAAAGGTTAGGATTTCCCGCCGATTTGCGCGATTACGGCATGGGAGCGCAAATGCTCAACGATTTGGGGGTGAGAAATATTCGTTTAATTACCAATAATCCCCGTAAAATTGCCGGATTAAAAGGCTATGGTTTGGAAATAGTCGAGCGAGTACCTTTGCTGATCGAGGCTAATGATTATAATTCCAATTATCTGGCCACAAAAGCGGAAAAGTTAGGACATCTATTCCTACAAACCTATCTAGTCACCATCGCTCTCAGTTGGGGGGAAAATCCGCCGTCAATTTCCCAAAGATATCATCAATTAGAGAAATTACGGCAGTTAAGTCGCGCTAATCAATTATCTCTCCAAGAAGAAACCCGACCGGTAGCCAATGCCCTTTTTGATCGCGCCCCTTTGATCGTACATTTAGGTTTAGATATTCGTCAGGGTGTTAGCAGTAATTGGTATAAAAATCCTTCCCATCCTTATCTTCTGGTTATTGACAAGATATTAAATGACATTAAAGATTGGTCGGAAATTGAACGCCTAGAATTTTTAATTTCCGACGGAGACGATTCGATGACGGGATTACAAATGAAACTCGATCGTCAAAAAATGTCCGATGAAGATTTCTCACAATTACCACAATTAGCTACCCAAATTATCTACAGTTTTACTCGTGAGTCAGCAAAAAATTAGTTTTTTATGACCAGAAAAGAGCGTAACAGTTATAATTAAACAAAGCTAGTATAACGGGGAAAAACTATGACAACTCTCGACATTTTACCGGAAGTTACCTGTCCCCCCACCGATTTATGGAGTGATGAACCACCCTTGGAAAGTGATTTACACCTGCAACAGATCATAATTCTCCTCAGTTGTCTAGAATTATTATGGCAAGAGAAAAACGATTACTACGCTTCTGGTAATCTGACTATCTACTATAACGAAGAACAACTGAAAAAACGTGATTTTTGTGGTCCTGATTTTTTTGTGGTTTTAGATACAGAAAAACGTCCCCGCAAAAGTTGGGTAGTCTGGGGAGAACAGGGTAAATATCCCAATGTGATCGTGGAGATTCTTTCCGATTCTACGGCCAATATTGACCGCACTAACAAGAAAATTCTCTATCAAAATACCTTTCGCACTCCTAATTATTTTTGGTTTGATCCTAATACCTTAGAACTGCAAGGATTTAGACTAATTGCGGGACAATATCAGGCTATTGCTGCTAATGACCAGGGTTATCTATGGAGTGAACAATTAGAACTATATTTAGGCATATTTGAGAGGAAATTACGTTATTTTACCACCGATGGTCAATTGGTTCCCACTCCCCAAGAAGCTGAATTAGAGCAAAGACAAGCAAAGGAACAGATTCTTTTAGAAAGGGAACAGGAACGAGAAGCGAAGGAACAGGCTATCCTCGAAAAAGAACAAGCTATCTTAGAAAAGGAAAAATTAGGCCAAAAATTACGAGAATTGGGCATTGATCCCGAAACTATCTAATTGATAAATATCTCTAGGATAGGTAATTCCTATCCTAGAAATGTTGGTAATTTAACCTTATGTTTCCTGTCTTTCTAAGGCTAATTGTACTAACTTATCGACCAATTTATCAAACTCTAAACCGGTGGCTTTCCAGAGTTGGGGATACATACTAAAATTAGTAAACCCCGGCAGAGTATTAATTTCATTGATCAACACTTCCCCAGTCTTTTCCACATAGAAAAAATCCACCCGCGACAATCCCGCAGCATCCACAGCTTTAAATGCTTCTACAGCCATTTCTCGCACTTGATTAGCAATTTTATCAGGAATATTAGCGGGAATCACCATACTCGATCGCCCGTCAGTATATTTAGTTTCATAGTCATAAAAATCACTATCAAAAGTAATTTCTCCCACCAAAGAAGCTTGGGGATTATCATTACCTAAAACCGCACATTCGATCTCCCTTGCGGTTACTCCTGCTTCAACAATAATCCGTCGATCATAACTAGCAGCACTATCTAAAGCAGCCTCTAATTCTTGCCGGTTGCGTGCTTTACTAATACCCACCGAAGAACCTAAATTAGCCGGTTTAATAAAACAAGGATAACCTATTTCCTCGGCGATTTGATCGCACAATTGCGGAAAAACACAGGCATTTGACCACACTTGCGAGCGGGTTATGGCCTTATACTTAACTTGGGGTAATCCAGCGGCTGCAAAAGCAGTTTTCATGGCAATTTTATCCATGCCTAGGCATGAACCCAGTACCCCACTACCCACAAAAGCAACCCGCATGAGAGTGAGTAATCCTTGTAAAGTGCCGTCTTCTCCATTCGGTCCGTGGAGAATTGGAAACCAAACCTCCATTTCCCTCACTTCCGGGGGAAATTGCCAGATATTGACTTTTATATTACTCTCAATAGCTAGGGGTTGCCCAGAGGTTAAAATTTGTCTAGCAGTTGCTGCCGAATGCCAACAGCCATTTTTATCGATATAGAAGGGGATAACTGCGTATTTGTCAAGATTTTCGGGATAATTAAAAGCTTGCAGGATCGATCGAGCCGAATTGATAGATACCTCGTGTTCTCCCGATCGACCACCAAACAACAATCCTACCTTGATCTTATCCATGTTATCCTCTCTAGACCCAGCTAGATCCTAAATTAGAGTTCAACTATCATATATACTATGGGCGGAGTTGACAATAGTTGCCAATGATTTAGATGCAGCTGTTCCTCGTCAGATCGAGGTTTTGGCAAAACCTCAAGATAAATTAATTATCGATCGGGATGAAATTTGGTCGTTCTTTCCCTAAAAAAATGGATAATCACTTTGGAGCTATTCACCCCCCGAAATTGAATGATTATTTAGCTAATTTTTCCAGTTTTTTCTTATACCAATTCTCCAAAGTCTGACTACAGAAGTTTAATCCCCCTAAATCCCCCTTTTTAAGGGGGATTTAGGGGGACTTAAATTCGATATGTAGTTTTCATTTAGAGAAATGATATAAACCTCTCAGCATCTCGCCTATGCCATGAACTTTGCCAACCTCCTGACTGTAGCATTGCCAGTCTGACTGCGTTGGCACTCGCCCTCCCCAACCTCAGAGCCAGATCGCCCAATAAGAAGCGATCGCTTTCCTACCTGTGGTTAAGAGTCCTTACAATGGCACTGCACGCCGCATTAAGTGAAAATAGCCCGATTCGTTGACAAACAACACAATATGCTTATCAGCAAAGAGGAATATCCTATCGTCGATAAATAATCTACCTTGAAGGAATTTCTAACCATAATTCAACAGTTCCCTGACTAGGCTTTTTCCCGCTATAAGATACAAAAGGTTTTGCTTCAATATTAGGAACTTGACTAATAGAATATCCGAGATTCCGCAAAGCACGGGTCGCATCTTGGGCGAGACTTTCTGCTGCCACCCTATCTTGAGTGTAGAAGTATCGAACTTGGTGCTTACCAGCGGCTCCACCCTCCCTATCTTCTCCAGGAACAATATAGTCTGCTTTTTTGAGGTCCTCCGATAGAGCCTCTGCCTGCTCACGTTTCCCCCCTGCGAACTGGAAGAACACCGTTGTCCTTTCACGTTTTTTTGCTAAACTTTGCTCTGCTTTCTGGGTTGCTGAAATCACGGACTGAATAGCAGCTTTCCTTTGCTGGGCAGCCTGTGCTGATTCGCCCCCCGGTTTTTGTACACTAACTGTGACGATAGTATTCAGTTTATCTACCTGTATAGCTAACTCTATCAGTTGGCGTTGAAGAGACTTTACGCTTGAGTCGAGCGGCTGTCTTTGACTTGCGATGTCCAAACTTGTCGAGATTTTATCGAGCTTTTGTATTTTGTCATCCAGTATTTTTACCTTTTGAATGTTATCATTTAGTCCCTTAGCTTGGGGACGGAAAGCTCTTAATTCTCGCTGCACTTGCTCAATTATAACCTTTGCCTCTTTTGCTTTCAATCGTGTCTCGCTAATAAGCTCTCTAACTTCATCACGCTTTACCTGAAGCTCTTGCTCAAATTCTTGCTTAATTTCCGACTTAATCTCTGTCCTAATACTCAGGACAACATTCACGCCTAAGATACCGCATACGGTAATCACTGCTGTCCCGATAGCCGCATACCAACTGAACAAGTCTGAACGAACTCGCTCCGTCACCCGATCAGCAAGCCGTCGTTCTAAAAGTTCAAGCCGATCCTCATCTAGCTCTTCCATTTTACTTTCTAATATCCACGCAGTTTTTCTATCTATAATATATCGTTGGTAAATAGTTTTTTTAGACCTTTAAAAAAAATCTTATAGCGTTTCCTAAGCTAGTGAGGTACGCCTATTTTTCTTCCCTTTTGCCGTTCGGACTTCGGCGTGAGACTTCGGACGTTCGGCGAGCTAAGTCGAATGCTGAGCTAACGGCCGAAGCCTTTTGCCCCTTGCCTTTTGCCTAAAAACCATAACTTTTGTACCTCAGCCGACTGAAAAACGCTATAATCTGCTCTAAAATGAGCGAGTTAAGAGGATTAGTGGTCATAATTTCCCTAAGAAGCTGCAAAAAACCTAGCCTTTCTTATCAAGATGAAGTGTAGGCTAATTTGGTATGAACGACCGACGACTGACTCCCGAAAACTTCCTATCCTAAATTAATACCACAGCAGTGGCCACTTTGTCATGTGGTTAATAATGAAAAAAATTGCTGGCATATTACAGATTTAAGTCAATAAATGGGCAGCCGTTTAGCTAGGCAGTCATTCTAAAGATAAGATTCCCGAGAGCGATGGTAAAGTTGAGACTAGAATTGAGGGGACAGTCGGGAAATTTTTACCTAATCAAGAAAAGATGGCCCTCTGGGTCCTTGGGTGAAAAATGTTGACCGCATCACATTATGGGCGCAAGCACTGACCACTTTGCGACCCTGCACTGCGGCTGCTATGATTGGTGGGGGCCTATAATCCCCCTCTTGCATAAGATTTGCCCATCACCATAAACCCAAGAGAGGCGAAAATACTCCCCAGGTTGCATTAGATAATCCCTTGGCGCAGTGGCAATTGTATTGCCTGTCCTGCCGCTCAATTGACTATGGTAAAATCGGTCAACTAGAAATGACGGGAAACGATTTTTTCGATGGTTGCTTGGGTATCCTGCAGCAGTTTCTCGCGACTATCGCTAGTATTAGTCAGACTAGGCACGAGATTACGAGCTTGTAAAGCCATGTGAAGCTGTAGTTGAGCTACATACTCGCGGATATCTTCACGGGTTTCCGATTGGTTAGGATGAAACATAGAGAAACTGGAAGGGTTGTCTAGCTGATGGTGTCTTGTCGATAACTCCTTTACAAGTTATCACGAGAGCTTGGGTTCCAGTCAAGGGTCGGCCGCAACTCTACACATTTCTCAACACAACTTATCTCTCTTTCATCAATCTAAGAGAGTTAAAATGAGAAGAAAAGCCTGAAACCGATACAGAGACTATGGTTAAGCCTAGACCCGCCCAACGGTCAAATCTGTAGATATTTACTGTGAATTGTCCAAAAACTTATTTGGAAAAGCAAGATGCTCCCTTTAAGCATCTCCACGTCAGCTTAATAACTGGACTTCCCCGTTGACAAAAGGCCATAACCTATGCTGTAGGAGGGATTAAGAGAATTTCTGATGCCCCGTTACTGGGTACAAATCAGGGAAACCCCTAATAAATCTAACGCATGATTGTTGCAGTTGGGTCGGTCGAGTTATCTTAGAAAAACGATAACTTCCCTCTCTAATCGTACATTCTACTGTATTCAAGCAAATTGTCCCCAGGTCTTCCAACAAAGTCCGAAAACTATGCACAGGGATGTTCTCTTGATTCCGTTTTTTTCTCTCTTTAGACTGCACCGATTCACTGCGACTCGCTTTAATCACATCCAGAGAACTATCATCAATTTCTTCATCCTCAAATAATAAAGGAGCTAAGGACTGTTTTAAATGCCATTCCACTTCTTTTTCAATAAACTGGCTAAATTTATTGAGAATCTCATCGATTAATTCTTGATTGATCGTAGTTGTTTTAATAGGTTTTTCAGAGTCAATTACTAAAGAATCAATTTGGGTCTTTTCGGAAAACTTTCTAATATTGTCATGATTAAAAATTGTCCATAAAAGCTGAGAAAATAGGGTTTTGCCACTATTATTGTAGTCAATAAAAGTATAAAAATTCTTGGTTAAATCTATAGTTTGATTATTATTTCTAATTGATCCCAAATTCTTGATCAGTAGTTCCATATTATTTTTACCAATCGCACCGAGAGGATAACTAATTTTTTAAAGGTGGACAAAATGCCCACCTTTAAAACTATTGCAAACTGCTAGTTAATTGACTTTTGGCCTTAGCTAAAGCTTCGTTTAACTTACTAGCATCCCGTCCCCCAGCTTGAGCTAAATTGGGACGACCACCACCACCACCAGCGCAGATTTTAGCGATCGCACCGATAAATTTACCCGCTTGTAAACCCCGATCTTTAATCACCCGGGGACTAAAAGCGGCCACTAAACTCACTTTATCAGCTGCGGGAGTCGAGGCCAAAACCACTGCCCCTTCCCCTAATTTTTGCTGTAGTCTTTCGGCTGCGGCCATCAAAGCATTAGCATCAATATCGCCCAAAGAAGCGACTAATAGCTTAAATTCGCCGATAGATTCGGCTTGAGATAGCAAAGCGTCCGATTTATTTAGGGCTAACTCCTGTTTAACCGCTTCTAACTGCTTTTGTGTGCCTTTTAACTCCGATTGTAGGGCCGTGATGCGATCAGGAATTTCCAGAGGTTTGACCTTAAAGCGATCGCAAAGATCCCGCACCACCTGATCCCGTTCATTCAGGTATGCTAACACGGCAGGGCCGGCCACCGCTTCGATGCGACGAATTCCCGCGGCGATTCCCGTCTCGGAGATGATTTTAAATAAACCGATCTCGGCGGTATTTTTAACGTGAGTTCCCCCGCATAATTCCATAGAAACGCTAGGAATATCGATGACGCGCACTTCTGAGCCGTATTTCTCGCCAAACATGGCAATAGCTCCCTTTTGCTTCGCTTCTTCCAATCCCATCACCGCTATCTCGGTGTCATGCGCTTCGGCAATCCAAGTGTTAATCTGTTCTTCCACCTGTTGCAATTCAGAGCTAGTCAGGGGACGAGGACAGTTAAAATCAAAACGGAGGCGCTCAAAACTGACGAGGGAACCTGCTTGGGAAATCCCCCCATCGACAAGCTTTTTCAAGGCCGATTGTAGCAGATGGGTGGCGGTATGATTAGCTTGAGCGCGACGACGACAGGAGCGATCGATCTGTGCATTAATTGTATCGCTGGTGGTGACAATTCCCCGCTCAATCCGACCAAAATGGATAAAAATCCCCGATTCTTTCTGCACATCCTCCACGCGGATAAGCAGATTATCGCCGGTTAAATAACCCTTGTCACCGATTTGTCCACCCGATTCGGCATAAAAAGGGGTTTTATCGAGAACTACCTGCACCTCAGTGCCTGCTGCGGCTGATTCCACCGTTTTACCGGCGACTAAAACCGCTGTTACTGTTGCGGTTGCTTGCAAATCCGTATAACCGAGAAATTCCGTCGGGTGAATATGTTCCGCCAGCTTATCTAAACTGCCCTGTACCGTCAAATCTATGGTTTCGTGGGCGGCTTTTGATCTTTGCTGCTGTTTTTTCATTTCCTGCTCGAAACCCGCCGTATCGACGCTTAAACCCTGCTCCTCGGCGATTTCTTGAGTGAGTTCCAGGGGGAAGCCATAGGTATCATAAAGGGTAAAGGCATCGACTCCCGAAATCTGGCTTTTTTCTTTTTCTAGAATCGATTCGAGCAGTTTCTCGCCTCTTTCTAGGGTTTCTAAAAATCTCGCTTCCTCTCGCTCTAATTCTGCCTTGATCACCGTTTCTCGTTCCCGAACATTGCCATAGACGGACTCGGAAAGAGCGATCGCAACTTCCGCCACTTTGGTGATAAATTGACCTTCAATACCGATTAAACGCCCGTGCCGTACTACTCTGCGAATCAGACGACGCAGGACGTAACCTCTGTCAGTATTCGATGCTGAGATACCATCCGCTATCATGTGTACTACCGAACGCACATGATCGCCGATGACTTTCAGGGAAACTTTCGTTTTTTCGTCCGCTTTCTGGTAGTCTATGGCTGCTAACCGGGCCGCTTCAGCGACAATCGGGAAAATTAGGTCAGTTTCGTAGTTATTGGCGACTTTTTGCAGGATTTGCGCCATCCGTTCCAAACCCATCCCCGTATCGATATTTTTATTGGCCAGGGGTGTCAGATTGCCATCCGCGTCGCGGTTATACTGCATGAAGACGAGGTTATAAAACTCGATAAAACGGCTATCATCCTCTAAATCGATGGTTTTATCCCCTAATTCCGGGTGAAAATCGTAGTAAATTTCCGAACAGGGACCACAGGGACCCGTGGGACCCGATACCCAAAAGTTATCCGCTTCGCCCATTTTTTGGATACGATGGGCAGGAATACCGATTTTATCGCGCCAGATAGCGAAAGCTTCCTCATCCTCCCTAAAGACACTAACGACTAATCTTTCGGGGGGAAGGTTAAAAACTTCTGTGGACAATTCCCAGGCCCAGGCGATCGCTTGTTCTTTAAAATAATCACCAAAGCTAAAATTGCCCAACATCTCAAAAAAAGTATGATGTCTGGCAGTCCGGCCGACATTTTCGATGTCGTTGGTGCGAATACATTTTTGGGAAGTGGTAGCGCGGGTAAATTCTGGGGTCTTTTGCCCTAAGAAAATCGGTTTAAAAGGGAGCATTCCCGCAATAGTCAGCAAAACGGTGGGATCTTCTGGAACTAGGGAGGCACTAGGGAGAATTTTATGGTTTCTGGCCGCAAAAAAGTCTAAAAATCGCTGGCGAATCTCGCTTCCGCTTAGGTGGTTACTCATAGAAGATGTCAGTTAGTCAGAAAATGCCTATTTTATCCATTGTGGCATTTTTGCGTTTTAACTCTCCACCTTTACTCTCGCGCCACTTGTCGGACTTGTTCTAAGTCTAAATCCAAAGCTTGAGCGATTTGTTCCACACTTAAACCCAAAGCCAGCAAACGGGGAATAGATTCCAGTTTAGCCTCTAGTTTTCCTCGCTCTAGTCCT
>NZ_JACJSW010000165.1:0-6303 GCF_014698375.1 Microcystis flos-aquae FACHB-1344
TGCTTATGTCCTTTAATCACATCTAGTAAAATTTTCTTGTCCAGATCTACGACCGTTGTTATGAAATCTTTATGTCCTTTTAAGTTACTAAACTCATCTAAGCTTATTCGTTCTGGTGCTTCCCACTCTTCCTTTTCTAGTTCTTGAGCACAGTTATTAAATATTAACTCAACTTCTGACCATCCTAACCCTTCTTCTCGACTTATTTCTTCGATACTACAATTTTTTACTCTCTCATAAATCATCGATTCATAGCGAATTGTGTGATGCTGTCTTAATCTCATAAAACTCAGTCTTTCGCTGATATACTTTTGGCACTTTTGACAATGAAACTGGCGGCGTGGTACTTCTAAATATACCGGATTGCCTAATCTTGACAAATCTCTGACTAGATTGTACTCTGTCTGATTGATTCTGTCCAAGGTTTGATGGCAATTCGGACATTCAATTGTTTCATTTAAAAGAGCGAGCTTTAGGAAAATTGTCTGAGCAATTTTTTGATAATTGACCACTGTTACATTTGGTAAATCGAGGAGTTGATCAAAATTTATCCACATAACTCACCTCCTGTTCTGTGTCCCTATTATACCATGCTCACACAGAACCTAGAAGAGCCAATCGTTTTTAACGAAGACTCAAACTGTTCAAAGTTTTGACCTTTTTGAAAAGCCTGGTCAATAAAACCTCGAAGGCTTCGCGTGGCAATATTTATTGGGGCTGTGATTAATTGGGTGATTTGAGCGCCAAGCTGACTGCCAATACCCATTAGAATACCATCTTTAATGGATATTCCCATGCTTTTCCCTGAAGAAGCAGCCGCCCGTTCCGCTTCATCAAGTCGCTTTTTAAGAGTGGTGATGTCAGCTTCAAGTTTTAAAACTAAAGTTCCAAGATTTGTCGTCATATTATTTGTCCCCAATGTCTCATTAATTAATCAATCTGGGACAAAAAATCAGGGGTCTTTTTTTTGACAAAATTTTGTCATTTTTTTAAAAGCACGTCGGACTCAGTTAAACTGTATATTTTGATACGTTTTCCGAACTTGAAACTAACTTGTAACTTTTTTTGTCAAGAGCGTCCTTTCTTGTTGATATAAATTTTTAATTAAAAGAACTGAAAGCTTTGATAAAAGCTAATCTATCAATTTATTTTGATGCAAGTTGGCATGACGTGAAATTTCAAGAGTTTGCCATGAAATTTCATCTATTTGTAACCCCACAGAGAAACAAAAACTATGTACACCACAACTTATAAAGGATATACAGGTAAATTTGAAATTGACTTTGACGATAATCTGATCTCTGGAATCGTCATTGACATCAAAGATGTGATTACTTTTCACGGCAAAACTATTGAAGAAGCTGTACAGTGTTTTCATGAATCTGTTGATGACTATCTAGAATTTTGCCAAGAATTAGGAGAAGAACCCGATCAACCTTTTTCAGGAAAGCTACCTTATCAAACAACGAAATTCATCGTAAAATCTATTTAGCAGCATCTAAAAAAGGTAAAAGTATCAATGCTTGGATGGATGAGGTTCTTTCTCAGAAAGCCCAATAAATTGTCGGCTAAAAATATTATAGATGACAATTTTTGAGAGTTAAAAGGAGAGATTTATATTACCTCGTTCCCCATCTCTTTTGCCAAAGATAATTTCCCTTACATAGCTTTATGAACGGTTACGAGGAAGGTTTTTGGGTAATGATTCGGTAGTAGTGGCGTAGCTCTCTTGCTTACCTGGTATGAATTGTGTAAAATATTTATGAATAAAAATAATTGGAACCGGGAGCATCTCACTTACGCGATAAGTAATTATACTTAGCCTAAAAGCCACTCTTAATCGTGTCTTGGAACGAAATAGAGGCTTTTAAAGACTGCGTACATGGAGAATTAAAACAAGAATTACCCTCGAAAAGCCTATTTTTCCACTAAGTATTTATGCTCATTGCAAAGGGGAGATGCTCCCTTGGAACCCGCTCAGTCTTTAAACCTCTAGCTTGATCATGACTTTTCTGATAAATATCTTTTTCTGGCTCCTGTCTGGCTTACTCAAATATCAGTCTAGCACCGAACAAAGTACCCCCTTCACCTCTATTCCCCTGTCAAGCGTTGTGGTTCTCACCATACTATCAAGAATGGTTCTATTCATAATGGAAAACCCAAACGTCAAGGTAAAGAATGTGGTCAAACGTTTGTGATCAATCCCACTAATAAAACTGTCTCTGACGAAACCAAACAATTAATTGATAAACTCTTGCTCGAACGAATTTACTTGCGAGGAATTGCTAGAGTAACAGGGGTAAGTTGGTCATGGTTACAAAACTATGTCAACAATAAACTGGCGGCTGTCCCCCGTCAAATAAAGGTTTCGGACAAACCAAAAGGTAAATTGGTTAGAGAATGTGATGAGATGTGGTCTTGGTTTTTTTCTAAGAGGATAAAGGTTTATATTTGGCGGTTAATTGATAGAAAGACAAGAGAAATTATTGGTGGCTATGCGCGGAGATAGGAGTCGTCAATCAGCCAAAAAACTTTGGGGCCAGTTTACCCGGTGTTTACCGACAATGCGCTGTTGCTTACACAGACTTTTGGGAGTCCTATAAGACAGTAATTCCTAGTAAACGTCATCGGGCAGTAGGTAAAGAAACTGGTCAAACTAATCCTATTGAAAGATTAAATAATACCTTTCGACAAAGGATTTCTCGGCTGGTGAGAGAGAGTCTATCTTTCTCTAAAAAAATGCAGAATCACGTTGGGGAGCCCTTTGGTATTTTATCCATGACTACAATGCACAGCAAAGCAAAGGATTAAGCCGCCATCACTACTACCGAATCACCACCGATGCTGATACTAATGAAACCATTAATTCAATTGGTATTCGTGGTGGCTTAGGTGATTTTCTTATATTTGATCATCTTGCAATAAAAACATCTCAAACTACCCCTGTTCCCGAACCTTCTACAATTTTGGGAATAGTAACATTAGGCTTAGGTGCCTTACTATCTAAAAAGCCTAAACGAGGGGATAGTAATGATGATTAGTTAATGTTTAAAGGGGACGTAAGTGATAATATTTGCGTCCCCTTTTGTAGATTAATTAAGTTTTAGGCTGAAATTGAGTGATTGATAAATAGCTGGATGATATCAGATATTGTTGTCTTAGGCTGTAACTTTAAACAGTAATTATAGCCTTGATCATAAAATATTAACTCTTGATTTTCAGGAACAAGAGAGCGAAACCAAATGGCAAAATTAGCACAATCTTCTAAATATCCATCTAAACTAATTCCTTGACCATCTCGATGTAATGCCCCATCTAATATAGTCCCTTTTTCTGGAATTTTAATAACCCATTCGATGCTATAATAATCATCGGGATTGGTTATGGTTTTAATCGTGGTATCATACCAATATTTTTCGAGATTTTCAATAAAATCTACTGGGTTAATTTTCCATGAGGTTGGCTGGTCTGGTGTAATTAGATATTCCATAAAAAACTTCTCCTTTTTACTTAAAGTAAAACAGCAACCGTGCCAGAGATATAGCGTTTTTCAGTCTGCTGAGGTACAAAAGTTATGGGTTTTAGGCAAAAGGCAAAAGGCAAGAGGCAAAAGGGAAGAAAAATAGGTGTACCTCACTAGCTTAGGAAACGCTATATTAAACTTACGGAGTAATTTTTCCAAAAATGGTACGGCTTCTCTCATATTAACAATTACCAACAGCTTAACAACAGGGGTTTTTGGGTCATTAATGACTGCTCCATAGCGACGAAATTCATTTTCTACATCGCCTTGAACTTTTGTCCGAATAAAAGGGGGTACATTAGAATGATCAACATAGGGACTATTAGCAGGATTTTCAATAAATTTAGCTTCCATAAGCTCTCCTGTTTCATAATTAATGCCATCTGCCCAAATTTCTTCTCCTCCATCTCGGACTCGAATTTCCTCATTACCACAATGTCTAATCTGAAATTGATAACGCTGATTATAGGTTGGTGTCAGTCTTCGCGGGAAATCTTTTGCCCAGTCTTGTATTAAGTTACCTAAATCTGTCATTCTTGATTGTAATTTAAGTTGATTAAAATTCGTCCAAAATAGCGCACCCGTCCTCAACGATACCACCCTCACCGTACCCGAAAATAGCCCATTAAACACCGTTGTCGGCACAATTAACGCCACTGATGCCGATAACAACCCCTTAACCTACAATATCACCGCAGGGAATCCTAACCTCGATGGCGACGGTATTTTCGCCTTTACCATCAATAGTAGCGGTCAAATTACCATGGCTGACTCCGATGACAAGGCTGTGGTCATCTCCCTACCCTAACTGATCACAAAATAACTTGATTATCTGGCTAACTTGACAAAAGTTGCTCAAAATATAACCTTAGCAACATAAATCGGCTTATCCCTAGGTAAATCCTTGCAGGAGTGCCATTATACCAGATATTTTCTCTCTGCATGGTTTATTTAATAAGCTCTGCTGATGAATGAAAAAAAAATAAACGGGACTTATAATTATTCGCCTCTACAATCTAAGCATTATCCCTAACCAGTGCTAAATTTTCTGACATCCAAGCTTGATTAATGGTTTTGCTGTCTCTAGAGACAGTTTTCTCCACTATTCGCTTACTTATCAACTTTATCTAACTCGAACTAAGTTTCGGGTGGATTCCCTATTGACTCTGTACTATCTTTTTCACACGAGGTATATCATGGCTATCATCTATGTTAAATCCGGTTCTACTGGTAATGGTTCCGCTTGGAATAATGCTTTTGACAGTTTAGCAAGTGCGAGCGCTGCTGCACTTGCAATTTTTTCTCTAGATCTCTTGCAAAAGTAATCAAGATATATCCTTTTGTCGGTAACGAAGTTCGTAATTGTAGATACCAGCAATCAAATTCAATCTCAGACCAAATCGCCGTCTGCGATTTCTGTATCTTGATGAAAGTATCCGAAATATTTTGAGACGACGATGAATATGTTCTATAACTATGCGCCGTTGTGATAACTGACGATTGGCTTTTTTTTGCTCTTTACTTAGTTTTTCTTTTTTCTTTTTTTTATGAGGAATTTGACTGTTTTGATGGCTGACTGACGGACACAAGTGGGTCAAAACCTGACAAGACAAGGGTTGCCAAAAAGAAAAATATCTGGGTAGATAGGGAAAAAGCAAGAATCCCTACAAGATGAAAACCGAGAACAGAATCTTCTCCCAAGTTTATTCCTATCTAGAACAAGGAAGCCGATTTGTGGATAAAAGACATTTAACCGTCCTCAGTTGGATGGTGACAGCCCTACTCAGTAGTCAAAGTCTCAATCAAGCCAGATGGGAACCCTTTGTACAAAGCAGAGCCGAACAAGCCAATAGTTATCAGAGACGGTGGAATCGCTTTTGCCAGAATGGAAGAGTAGGGGTGGAAAAGATATACATCCCCTTAATATTGAAAGCCATCGAGACTTGGAAGGAGAAGGGGGAAAGACTGTATCTAGCAATAGATACCACTCTGTTGTGGAATCAATACTGCTTTGTCTATCTAGCGGTGGTCTGCGGGGGGAGAGCCGTCCCCTTGATGTGGATGGGATTAGAACCTGGTAGTGCCAGCCTAGCTTTTGAGAAATACGAACCCTTGTTGGACAGAGCCAAAGGCTATCTTCAGGGCTTTGAGAATGTCATGCTGTTAGCCGACCGAGGCTTTGCCAATCAGCAATTAATTCAATGGCTCAGGAAAAATACTTGGCATTGGTGTCTTCGCTTACCTTGCGATACCCTCATTTACGGTGTTCGCCGTCGGGGTTTTGGCTATGAGGTCAGAGAACTCTATCCTCCCAAACGGCAAGCCTGCTTTTATCGCAACGTTCAAGTCTGGCAGGAGGCTAGAATCACTGCTCATCTTGCTTTAGCCTCTGTTCCAGGGGTTAAGGATAATTGGGCAATTCTGAGCGATGAACCTCCTACCCTTGACACCTTCTGGCAGTATGGTCTTCGTTTTCCCATTGAACATCTCTTTCTCGACAGTAAATCGGGCGTTTTTGACTGGGAACATTCTCGTGTTCGCTCTGCTGCTTGTTTAGTGGGACTTAAACGATCAACAAGAGTATAATAGAGTATAATCGTTAAAGAGTAAGCACTTTACGTTGAAAAATCGGCGATGAAAGAGACAACCCCAGCCGCGATGCCCCCATGCTTTGACCGATGGTGTCGGCGGTTTGACAATTGCTTCAAAAACGAAGCGCAAAAAAACGGCTTCAGACAATATTTAGGAGGATTATTAGGGGAAAGTGAGAGGAAAAACCT
>NZ_JACJSW010000166.1:0-26816 GCF_014698375.1 Microcystis flos-aquae FACHB-1344
ATAATGGAAAATCCGTGCGCCTGCGACCCCCCTCTGGTCAAGTCAAATAAAGCCCAAAAAAATTAACCCCAAAAAGTAGTGGGTGAACTGACAACTGATACTTGCTAAGACTGTGCCGGAGCAGGGAGAGGAAGCCTGAGCATTTGTACTAAAAATCCCAAGAGGCAGTATAAATTCAGTAGAGCTTAACTAAAAACCGAGCGCCGATCACGAAAAAATGACTTTTGCCTCCGTTATTCGCAACATTGAAAAATCGCCTTTAACTGCCGAACTTATCCAAAAACTGGAGAAAAACGGCAATTTAACCCTAACTGGCCTTGCCCGCTTACCGAAAGGATTAATAAGCACAGCTTTTGCCCGTTGTCAAGGAAAAAATCTGGTAATTATCTGTGCCAATCTAGAAGAAGCGGCACGTTGGGCGGCACAATTAGAAGCAATGACGTGGAAAGGTGTTTTCTTTTATCCCACCTCGGAAGCTTGCCCCTACGAGACATTTAATCGGGAATCCGAGATGATTTGGGGACAGATGCAGGTATTATCGGCAATCAGTCATCAAGAGGCCGGAATTGCGATCGTTACCACCGAAAAGGCCCTACAGCCCCATTTACCCCCTAGAGAGGTTTTCGAGCAATATAGCGATAATTTTGCGGTAGGAAGGGTTATAGAAGCCAAAAACCTCGATCTAACCCTAGCTAGATTAGGATATGAACGGGTTCCACTGGTAGAAACCGAAGGGCAATGGAGTCGTCGCGGCGATATCGTTGATATTTTCCCAGTTTCGGCAGAATTACCGGTCAGGTTAGAATTTTTCGGCGATGAATTGGAAAAATTGCGAGAATTTGACCCTGCCACCCAAATATCCCTCGATTCTATCCCCAATCTACTTCTTACTCCCACTAGCTTTGCGGCGATCATTGCCCCTTCTCTTCCCCCCACAGTGGCCGATTATCTGGGGGCTGAAGATCGAGAAAAATTGGCTAATGGCATTTATCCAGAGGGAATTGAGCGATTTTTAGGCTTGTCCTTCCCTCAACCTGCCTCTTTATTGGATTATCTCCCCGAAAATACCCTTATTGCCTTTGATGAACTGGAAAGCTGTCAAGCTAGAAGCGATCGCTGGATAGAATATATTGGGGAACGCTGGCAAGAGATAGAACCAGCTTTACCGCAAATTCACCGTTCTTTTGGCGAATCTCTGCAAATATCGGTTAAATTTCCCCATCTCTACCTCTCAGAAATAGACGATCACCTCTCCGAAAATAGTCTTAATCTCTCCAGTCGTCCGATTCCCACCAATCCGGGACAATTCGCCAAACTAGCGGAAATTTTACGGGGAAAAAGAGAGATTTATAGCGGTATTAAAGTAAATAAGTATGCTACATGGTTAATATCTGCCCAACCCTCCCGCACAGTCTCGTTATTACAGGAACACGACTGCCCGGCCCAATTTATCCCCAATCCCCTCGATTTTGGGGCGATCGAGCGCTTAATAATTCAAAACACCGCTACAGCCCTAAAATACTCAGGATTAGCTGAATTAGAAGGTTTTATCCTCCCCACCTATCGCATAGTCGTCGTTAGCGATCGAGAGTTCTTCGGACAACATCTTTTAAATACTGCCGGTTACGTCCGCAAACGTCGGCAAGCAGCCTCGGTACAGGTGGATGTGAATAAACTCCGTCCCCTCGACTTTGTAGTACATAAACACCATGGCATCGGACAGTTTATCAAACTAGAAAAGCAGGAAAGCACAATTGGCGGAGTAGTGCAAGGTCGAGATTATCTAGTTATTAAGTATGCTGATGGATTATTGCGGGTTCCTGCCGATTCTGTTGATAATCTCTCCCGTTATCGTCATACAGGTAGTCAAGCGCCCGAATTGCATAAAATCTCTGGCAAAGCGTGGGAAGCGACGAAAGCCCGCGTTAGGAAGTCGGTTAAGAAGTTAGCGGTTGATTTAATCAATATTTACGCCCAACGCGCCCAAAAATCGGGTTTTGCCTATCCTATGGATAATCCCTGGCAGCGGGAGTTAGAGGATTCTTTTCCCTACCAACCCACTGCTGATCAACTGAAAGCGATACAGGATGTGAAACGGGATTTAGAAAGCGATCGCCCGATGGATCGATTAGTCTGTGGGGATGTGGGTTTTGGCAAGACAGAAGTGGCCATTCGTGCTATTTTTAAAGCTGTCACCACGGGTCATAAACAGGTGGCTTTATTAGCACCAACAACGATTTTAACCCAACAACATTATCACACCCTGAAGGAACGTTTTGCTCCCTATCCCATTAATGTGGGTTTATTAAATCGTTTTCGCACCAATTCCGAGAAAAAAGATATCGTCCAGCGCTTGAAAACGGGGGAATTGGATATAGTGGTGGGGACGCAGTTGTTATTGAGTAAAGCGGTGGAGTTTAAAGATTTAGGGTTATTGGTAATTGATGAAGAACAGCGTTTTGGGGTTAATCAAAAGGAGAAAATTAAGGCTTTTAAGAGTAATATTGATGTATTAACTTTGAGTGCGACACCGATTCCCCGGACTCTTTATATGTCCCTTTCTGGGGTGCGAGAAATGAGTTTAATTACCACACCTCCCCCCTCTCGTCGTCCCATTCAAACCCACCTTTCTAGTTATAATTCTGATGTGATTAGAACGGCAATTCGCAATGAATTGGATCGGGGGGGACAGATTTTTTATGTAGTACCCAGAATCGAGGGAATTGAAGAAAAAGCGGCAGCCATTCAAGGGATGATTCCGGGTGCTAGAATTTCCATTGGTCACGGTCGTATGGATGAGGCTGAATTAGAGACCACCATGTTAGCTTTTAATAATGGGGAAGCGGATATCTTAGTCTGTACGACTATTGTAGAGTCGGGGTTAGATATTCCCAGAGTTAACACGATTATCATTGAAGATGCCCAAAAATTCGGTTTAGCGCAACTCTATCAACTGCGGGGACGGGTGGGGCGATCGGGAGTACAAGCGCACGCTTGGTTACTGTATCCAGCCAAGGCAGAACTAACAGAAACCGCACGGGAAAGATTAAAGGCAATTCAAGAATTTACCCAGTTAGGATCGGGGTATCAATTAGCGACTAGGGATCTGGAAATTCGCGGTGCGGGTAACTTATTAGGTGCGGAACAATCGGGACAAATGGAAGCGATCGGTTTTGATCTATATATGGAAATGTTACAGGAAGCTTTGCGGGAAATTCAAGGTCAAGAAATTCCCCAAGTGGAGGATACCCAAATCGATCTGAAATTGACGGCATTTATTCCTAACGATTATATATCCGATCTGGAGCAGAAAATGGATGTCTATCGGGCGATCGCTACTGCCAATTCTCAGAAAAATTTAGGACAAATTGCCGCCGATTTAGTCGATAGATACGGAGCAATTCCTTCCCCAGTGGCACAATTATTTAAGGTAATCGAGTTAAAACATCTGGCTAAATCCCTCGGTTTTTCGCGAATTAAACCCGATGGAAAACAGCATATTATCCTAGAAACTCCTATGGAGGAACCAGCGTGGAAATTATTACAAGAACACCTACCCCAACATATACAATCACGCTTTGTTTATAGTCCCAAACAGGTGACGGTTAGGGGTTTAGGATTGGTAAAACCACCACAGCAGTTAGACAGTTTATTGGAGTGGTTAGCTAAGTGTAAAGATGGTTTACCGACGAGGAATTAGATGGGGGGTCCACTCTAGATATTTGCTGCGTCAATCAGCCAAAAGTAGCTTTGAGAGTCAGCTATAGGTGGTGCGTTACGACGGATTGTCACCTTCAAGTCAAAGCAGCAATTTTTGCCGTCTAACGCACCCTACTTTTTACTTTTTGCCGCAAACCCTACCTAGTTGATCATAGGTGGTGCGTTACGACGGATTGTTACCTTCAAGTCAAAGCAGCAATTTTTGCCGTCTAACGCACCCTACTTGTGACTTTTTTGGCTAAAAAAGTCACAAAACCGTTTCCTAGTAAGGCTTTCACTGATATTCAGCCAACCCTACTTAGTTGATGATAGGTGGTGCGTTACGACGGATTGTTACCTTCAAGTCAAAGCAGCAATTTTTGCCGTCTAACGCACCCTACTTTTTACTATAAAAAGCACCTCCTAGATATGAGGTGCTTTGGGGACGGAGAGAGAGGGATTCGAACCCTCGTTAAAGTTACCCCTAAACAGCATTTCCAGTGCTGCGCCTTCAACCGCTCGGCCATCTCTCCAATTGAGGTCACGATCATCCATCCTACAGCAAATGCTGCCGATCTGTCAAATTATTTTTCTTTTTGCGACGATGACCGATCAGGTTACACTTCATCTGGACGGGAAACGCTGTCAGTTAAGCATACTCTAGATATTGATTTAAGATTGCGGCTGTAGCTAGACCAGTTTTTTGCCAACTAAACTCATTGGCTCGTTTTTTGCCTAGATAACTTAATTTTGACTGTAATTGTCGATCTTGAGCGATAATTTTCAGGGCATCGGCCAGGGCCTCGACTCGATAGGGATCGATTAAAATTGCCGCTGTTGCCGTGACTTCGGGCAAAGATGACAAATTTGAGGTAATGACGGGTGTACCGCAGGCCATAGCCTCTAAAACGGGCAATCCGAAGCCTTCCCAGAGACTGGGGAAGACTAAAGCAGTGGCTTGACTGATCACCTTGGGCAGCTCATCGTAGGGGATATAATCGAGAAATTTAATGCGATCGCTGACTGCTAATTCTTGCGCTTGTTGTTGTAAATTGGGGGTATAACGGCGATCAAAGCTGCCGGCAATCCAAAGATGATAATCTGTTAAATCTGGGGGTAGTTGGGCAAAAGCGGCGATTAAACGCGGTAAATTTTTATAGGGATTGGGACGACCGAGATAGAGAAAATAGGGATGCTCTGGCTTATTATTTTCCATAGGGCGAAAGTGATGATTATCATAGGCTAGGGGAATAGAAGTAATTTTATCGGCGGGAATTTGATAATATTCAGTGATATCTTTGGCCGTTGCCTGAGAGTTACAGATAATGTGTTTTGCCTGTTGTAATACCTGCGGCACATAATAACGGAAATAGTGAGTTAAGGGGGAAGTAAAACTGGGAAACCGCAGGGGAATTAAATCGTGTACCATGACGACAAAGCGACAGGGAGAATTTATTGGCGCTTCCGGGAGGGGAGAAAAGAGTAAATTGGCCTTTAATTGTCGGTAAATTGACGGTAACTGCCACTGAGTCCAGAGTAAGCGTTTTAAATGACCTTTCGCTCCTCGATCGGGGCCGAGACCCTTGGGGATAGAATAACAGTTAAAGTCGGGATAACTATTAGCTGTTAGTAGGGTTGGTTCTAAATTTTTCAGGTAGGGTAAGAGGTTAAGAATGTAGGTACTGATTCCCGTGGGTTGGGGAAAAAGTACCGAGAGATTAATTAATAACTTATGCTGTGTATTCACTAATTACCCTGTTGATATTTGCTGAGAATTTCTGAGATATATTGGTAGCCTTCCAGTCCAATTGATTTAATCAGGGAGGAACGTTCCTGACTGAAAGTCTGTTCAAAAGCTGCGATATTTTTGCCGCGAATAACCGTTAATAGACTAGCAGCTTGTCGCCATTCTACGGCACCGATTTCGTGTAGCCAATACATTCCTAGAGAACCCATATAAATTGCCTGTTCAAAATTCTTGTCTTGATAGTAAGCTTCGCCTAAATAAGTTAGTAATAAACCTTGCAGATATACATCTCCGTAGTATTTGGCTGATTCCAATCCTTGCAGGAGAATATTAATCGCTTCTTGGGGTCTTTCGAGGATAATATATGCTAGACCTAAACTGCTACAACAAAGGGATTTACTCTGCCAATCTTGGAGACTTTCCGCTAACTTTAATCCCTGCTGTAAATACTCGATCGAACTTTGATAAATTTCGGGATCGTATCTCTCTAACTGTTGCGCTTCCTGTACCTGACTATAACCCAAATTAGCTAAAGCGTTAGCCTGTCCTAAACTATTACCCTGTTGACGACTTAAAATTAAAGCTCTCTGACTTAAATTAATCGCTTCTGTATAGTTTTTCTGGATAGCATTGAGACGGGATAAATGGTTTAAATTAGCTATTTCACAAGCATAATCCTGTTGTTGACGGGCAATTTCTAAAGCTTGTTGATGACATTCTCTGGCCTGTCGATAGTCGCCGCAAATGCGATTAGAATAGGCAATTAAAGTTAAAATTCTCGCCTTTTCTCCCGTGCCTTCCACATAACGCAGAGGAATTGATAAATAGTCTAACGCATCCTTGAGATAACTGCCAGAAAAGGAGGCAAAAATTCCTCCGTATAAAGGAAAATAATCCCGTTGAGCAAAGGTTCTCAGAATTTGTAAAGCCATCTGAAAACAGCCCCGACTATAGAGAGAATTTTTACTAACTTGCTCGAAACTATTGGTTAACAGCGACCAAATTAAAGCAAAGGTGAGAAAGGTAGAGATGGATAATTTGGCTCCTAATTTTTCGCTATAGATGCGCTGATCAAAAAAGTTAATTAGTCCTCTTTGGATATATTGAAAAACAATAGCAGTTTCTACCCAATCGGTTAAAGTTAAATCCTGAGTGAGAGGATCAAAAGCTTGTTGATTAGCTAAACTTTCTAAGACTCGTTTTAACCAAGAGGGATTAACTTTACTTGCCCAAATTTGCCAAGGAGTCACTCGCTCATTATCATTAGTAAAACCAAGATTGCGATTTTGTTCGTAGAGCCAACTGGTGAGATCATTCGATAAATTTGACCAAGTATTTAACCCCAGATTAATCCCCGTGGCAATTTGCCATAAATCCGCTTCTCCCCGCTGCTGAGAAACTGTCTGTAAATGCTTGGCTAACTGTTGCAATTGTTCTAGGGTTAAAGCATTATTTTGATTGGGATCAATTAAATTTACTAAAGTCAGTAAACGATCCTCTCGATCGATTTTCACCAGATTATCGATCGCCGCTGCAGTGAGAGAATTTTTCTGATTGGTTTTTTGATATTTTTCCCATTCACTTTCGATCGTTTCCAGGGCCCGCAAAACCCTAGTCGCTTTAATTTTTGTTTCTAACTGTGAGCGAGTAACGATTATTTTTTCGGTTAAACAACGCTCAAAAATTTCTCCTGTGCCATTTTTTACTGCCTCGGCTAAAAGGTTATAAACCTGTGATTTAGCCCGAATTTTTCCTTCTAAAGTTAGATTGACAATGCGCTCAATTAGTGCCTTATAAGTTTCGTTGAAGTTATCTCTATTTTCTGTCATAGGGGGTTTTTCAGTTATCAGTAAACAGTAATCAGTAATTAGGGAGCGGTAAACAGCAATCAGTAATCAGTGAACCGAAAACTCACCTCTGATCACCGAGTCACTGATCACCGATAAGGCTGATATTTGGGAGAATTGTCTAGAAATCATGACAAAAGTTCTTTAATGGTTGAGCAGGCACGAGATAAGATAATCTATGTATAGAATTTAACAAAAAATCTGGTTAACGGACATTGATCAAGTCGATAGCGCAGTGTCAAACAAGTTCTTTTCCCGCTCAGGTATGGCAATTAGATCACGGCTTAACCGTAATTCATCAGTACTTACCCGTGACTCCTGTGGTGGTGGTGGATGTGTGGGTGAAAGCAGGTGCGATCGCTGAACCCGACCCATGGTTAGGTATGGCCCATTTTCTCGAACACATGATCTTTAAGGGGACGAAAAAACTTCCCCCCGGACTCTTTGACTATTTAATCGAAAATTGTGGCGGCATGACCAACGCTGCCACCAGTCACGATTACGCACACTTCTATCTCACCACCAGTGTGGATCAAATTGAACATACCTTACCCCATCTGGCCGAAATTCTCCTCCATGCTGAGATTGACGATGAGGAATTCTATCGGGAAAAAGATGTAGTTTTAGAAGAATTACGGGCCTGTTATGATGATCCCGATTGGATTGCCTACCAAACCCTCTGTGGAAGTATCTATCAAAACCATCCCTACGGACGCTCTATTCTAGGGGATCAACCCTGTTTAGAGCAATTAACCCCCAATCAAATGCGCTGTTTCCATCGCACCTATTATCAACCGGAAAATATGTGTGTGGCGATTATCGGGGGAATCGAACCCCAAGCAGCTTTAGAAATTATCCGGCAATCTTTTCGGGAATTTCCCGTCCCCTCGGAATCCCCTGCGAATCTAGTGGCTGCCGAACCCCCCCTGATCGAAATTCGTCGTTCCCAAGTATATTTACCCCACCTAGAACATTCTCGTCTCTTGATGGGATGGATTGGACCAGGATGCGATCGCCTAGAAGATGCCTTTGGATTAGACTTGCTTTCGGTAATTCTTGCTGGGGGACGCTGTTCGCGGTTAGTGCGACAGCTGCGGGAAGAAGCGCAAATCGTCCTCGATATTAACAGTAATTTTTCCTTGCAACGAGATTCCAGTCTCTTTACCATCGGCGCTTGCCTATCTAGCCCACAAACTGAGACAATTGAAGGTATTATCTGTGAACATCTCCAATATCTGCACGATGATCCCGTCACCCCCGCAGAATTACACCGCACTCAACAGTTATTAGCTAACGATTATATTTTCTCCACAGAAACCCCGGGCCAATTAGCCGGACTTTATGGATATTATCAAACCCTGAGAGCTGCCGATCTAGCCACGAGCTATCCCCAAGTTATCCAAAGTTTGCAACCGTCAGATCTCCAGCGTCTGGCTCGTCAGTATCTCTCCCCGGAGCGATATGCTATTACAATAATGCAACCCTGTGAATAAACGATGTCCGCTTCCCCCATTCACCGCTTAACCTTAGAAAATGGCATCACCCTTTTAGTGGTGGAAAATACAGCCGTGGAGTTAGTTGCAGGGAGGATTTTTCTCAAAAATGCGGGTACTCGTTGGGAAAAAACGGAAAAAGCGGGTTTATTTCGTCTTTTGGCGGTGCTGCTCACCAAAGGTACAGAAAAGTTATCTTCCCTAGAAATTGCCGATCGAGTTGAGTCCACGGGGGCCGGTTTAAGTGCGGACACGGGGACCGATTATTTTGTGGTTAGTTTAAAGACTGTTACAAAGGATTTTTTAGATATATTGCGTCTAGCGGCGGAAATTATTCGTTTTCCCAGTTTTCCCCCCCCAGAAATCGAATTAGAGAAAAATCTCACCCGTCAAAGTATTCGCTCTCAATTGGAACAGCCTTTTAATGTGGCTTTTCATCAATTACGCGCCGCTATGTACCCCGATCATCCCTATGGTATGTCTTTATTGGGTACGGAGGCAACGGTTGCTCAATTGCAACGGGAGGATATGCAGGCCTATCATAGTCGCTTTTTCCGTCCCGATAACTTGGTAATTAGTCTTTCTGGCCGTATTACCCTAGAGCAAGCAGTAAAAGCAGTGACGGAAATTTTTGGCAGTTGGTCAATTCCAGATATTCCTTTATCTAGTTTACCCCCGGCCGCTTTTGATTTTCAGCCCACCTGTTTAACTACCGTCCAAGCTAGTCAACAGGCGATCGTTATGTTAGGATACCCCGGCTCTTCTGTGCAAGAGGATGATTATGCGGTTTTAAAATTATTGAGTACCTATCTGGGGAATGGTTTATCTAGTCGTTTATTCGTGGAATTGCGAGAAAAACGGGGATTAGCCTACGATGTTTCCGCTTTTTATCCCACCCGTCTCGATTCTTCCCAATTTGTCATTTATATGGGAACTGCACCCCAAAATACAGCGATCGCCGTGTCGGGATTGCGTCAGGAAGCAGAAAGGTTATATAAAGTAACTTTGAGTGAGGAGGAGTTACAGTCAGCTAAAAATAAGTTATTGGGTCAATATGCTCTCGGTAAACAAACTAACGCCGAAATCGCTCAGTTATACGGTTGGTATGAAAGCTTAGGTTTGGGGATTGAATTTGATCGCACTTTCCTGGATTCTATTAATCAGATTACTGCCGAACAAGCGCGATCGGTAGCCAGTAAATATTTTCAAAATCCTTACATTTCTCTAGTTGGCCCAGAAAATGCGATCAACGAAATTCTCTAGTAAGAGCAAAAAGCGGCAATAAAAAACTATTGCCGCTGCTATTTTTGATTAACTCCCCGGGTGGGATTCGAACCTACGACCAATCGGTTAACAGCCGACCGCTCTACCACTGAGCTACCGAGGAAGGCTACTCACAATTAATAATTATAATCATAAGTCCCTCAATAATGCAAGTGCTTTCTGGATTTTTTCTCAAAAAAATTTCTGGTGCTGGTAGCGGTGGGCGGAGAATCAACTATTGTGGAGATAAGGACACCATTAAGTCTAGTCTATGCTTGCCCATCACCGCCGTCCCGTTTCCTTCTGTCTGCTCTCGACAGATCTACCCATCCTCTCCACTTTAGACACTGCCGCTACCCTCTACCAAAAGGATCGCCACCGGTTTCATCTTCTCCTCAATCAACCACCAGTCGCTCTCGCAGAAATAGAGACACTTAAACCCAAAAATAATCAAAATAAATTAATTTGGCTGGAAATTTCGGCCAATCGGGTAATTATGACCATGCAGGGCCAGGGAAAATTCGCCTATCGTCATTTTTGGGAGCAAGGGGTTTTTGGTGTCAGTCGCTACTGGTTAAATGCCGAAAGTCCTCAACCGGGTTACGCTTTTCGCCTCCGCAACTATACCCGTAGTCTCAAATTAGAGGGGAATAATTTCCCCGAATATTTGCGTCTAGAGTACGAATTATGGTCAGATAACCTGATTTTAGGTCATTATGTCCTTCATTTGCAAGTACACCAATAAATAGGGTTGGCTGAATAGAGCTAAAAACCTTGTTGGATAAAACTTTTGGACTTTTTGTCCTCAAAAAGTGCCAGCCACGAAAGCGATCAGTGGCAAAATTTAGGCACTTTTTCCCCGAAAATTAGGTAATTGTGGGGTGGATTGAAGACTTAGTGCTACACTTCCCGAAAAGTCTATTTTATTTGAGCTTGTTGTTAGGAATCCACTTAAAAGACGTTGTTTAATCTGGCTAATACGCTCTTGGGCGTGATATGGGGAAAAGTTCTGGGGATTGCGCTAAAATGGGGGAATATGCCGAAAGTTTCCACCTATCGTTACTCTGGAGAGTGTTAGACAGAAAGTTTCTGTATAATATGTAGTTAGGCGGTGCGAAAGGTCAGTAGTTAAGGAGCGAACCCGGAAAGTAGTAGGAGTACAGCACATGAAGTGGAATTGGAATACACCGGCTTGGGAGACCCCCATCGGCCTTGCCGATGGGGTAGAGCTGTTTTGTTTGCCTGGCAGTATAGTTCCTGAAGAGGGCTGGCCTGACACGTTCTGGCGCCACGTCAGCGAGAGACATCTTCTTCTTGGAGTTAAAGCTCAGCGAGTGATCCGCCTCTTTCGGGAACTTGAGCCAGGCGAGTCGGCGCGTTGCCACTTTCCGCCGTGGGGGCTGGCGTTCTATGAGTGGGATACCCTGCTCTTCGCGGCGACCCTCTGCTACGAATGCAACAACGCCTACATTTACACTGCTCAGGGCAAGGAGCTACGCGCCTTCGATCCAGCTGGGCCGAACGCTGCCCGACTCCGCGACGTTCTGAAGCAGCATCTGCCGCTGTAGTGCGATCGCTATCGCCGTAGTGCGATCGCCGCTCTGGTAGGGTGCGTTCGCTAATGCAAGTCCTGCTACTCCAGAGATCGATTTTGGGGAACGCACCATGCACATTGATGGCAGCTGTCAGTCTAAGTGCGATGCCGAAGAACGTAGAAGCATGAAACCCAAGGACTGATCATGTTACGCTACCGCCAACCCGTCCTACAAATAATTTTGCCTCCCTACTTATTCCAGAAAGCGGATTTCTTCGCTATTTTCTAGGTATCTTTCTCCTTGTCCTTTTTCCCTTTTTTAAGAAAAGGTAGAGCACCGAAAACCACTCCTGTACCCAGGATAGTTAAGGATGGTTCAGGCACTGGTTGATACAAGTGATCGCCGTTAATCTTCCAGTTCGATCGCGTATCTTTTGATCCAATCGGTCAATCTAGCGAAACCCTCCTCATAGGTTTCGAGAGCGCCCGCAAGATCGAGAAAGAAAGTGACCGTTTCTGCTTCGCTGGCGTTCAAGCGATAGCCGTTCTTTCGCAAAAAAGTTGAAACGGCGGCTAGAGCTATACGTTTATTACCATCGCAGAAGCAATGATTTTTGATAAAACCGTAGCCATAGGCCGCCGCTAACTTAAAAATCGATGATTCGGGTTCGTACTGAAAAAAGAATTTTGGCTTATTGACAGTGGACTCTAACAGGGTTGGGTTTAAAACTCCAGGAGTCCCCCCGGTTCGAGCGATTAAAGTTTCCTGAATCACCCTAATCGCATCGCTCGATAACCATTTCGGTTCCTCGATCATTATTTGGCGAGTTCCTTGAAGGCGTTGCGGTACTGAGAATAAGTATCTTCAAAAGCTTTCATGGTTTCTTCAAAATCGGGATCAAAGCTAGAAATTCTGTATCCATCTACAGATTCAGTGATATAAATCTGATCCCCTTCCTCTACGTTCAGTCGGGATAAAACCTCTTTCGGTAAGATCACGCCTATGGAATTGCCAATTTTTCGGAGCGTTAGACTTGTCATAACCTATAGCCTCCCGTAGTTTATGTTATGACAAATGTTATAACATAATTAACTCCCCAAACGGAATTATTTTGAAGAGAAAGACTTCCGATCGTGAAAGCCGCTCTTGCATGGTGCGTTCCCTAATGCAAGTCCTGCTACTCCAGCGATCGCTTTTGGGGAACGCACCATGCACATTGATGGAAACTGTGAAGTTAGAAGCATGAAACCCAACCCCCGATCATGTTACGTTACCGCTAACCCATCCTACAAATAATTGTGCCTCCCTACTTATCAAAAAAATGTTTTATATTATGCTTGAAATTTCTAAAACCTCTCTTCAAGTATTAGGCAGTGAAATATTTAATCAGATAAGCAAAAGTAAATAACTAAAAACAAAACATTTATTAAATCAAAAAAGGTTGAACATGGTAAGAAATGCGACAAATAAATTATTGCAAAATGCTAAAAAACTAAAAAGTGACGAGTTTTATACACAACTTTCAGATATAGAAAGTGAGTTGCAACATTATAAAATTCATTTTGAAAATAAAGTAGTTTATTGCAATTGCGATGACCCCCGAATTAGTAACTTTTTTAAGTATTTTGCCGCAAACTTCAAAAAATTAGGTCTAAAAAAAATCATAACATCTTGTTATCGAGAACAAGGGAGAGATTTATTTAATACAGAAGAAGATGAAAATGGTTTTTTCTTTGAATATACAGGTACAGAGAGAGAAAAAAATAAACCTATTTCCCCTGACATTGTTTACTTTAATGGGGATGGAGATTTTCGTAGTCCTGAAAGTATTGAACTATTAAAAAAGTCTGATATTGTTGTTACTAATCCCCCATTTTCATTATTCAGAGAATATGTAGCTCAATTAGTTAAATACGACAAAAAGTTTTTGATAATTGGCAATATTAATGCAATAACCTATAAAGAAATTTTCAAACTAATTAAAGAAAACAAAGCCTGGTTAGGAATAAATCTTGGTAGAGGTATTTCTGGTTTCATTGTTCCCGAACAATATGAACTTTATGGAACAGAGGCTCGTATTGACAATTCTGGAAATAGAATAGTTTCTCCAAATAATTGTTTATGGTTAACCAACTTAGACACATCAAAACGACAGGAAGATATGGCTCTGACAAAAAGATATTTTGGCAATGAATCTGAATATCCAAAATATGACAATTATGATGGAATTAATGTCAATAAAACCCAAGACATTCCCTTAGACTTCAAGGGGGTTATGGGTGTACCAATAACATTTTTACATAAATTTAATCCCGACCAATTTGAAATAATTAAATTCAGGAAGGGGAATGATGATAAAGATTTATCAGTAAATGGGAAATGTCCTTATTTTAGAATACTAATCAAGAATAAACGAATCCAAACTGAATATATTGATTTAACAGGGTAAGCGCATCTTAACAATCCTTGACAAAATGAACTTTATGTGAGTTGCCTACCCAGGATTCAAGCATATTTGAGGAGAATTTGCCATCTCAATTGTTAAGCAAAAATCGACCCATTTGGTCGATACTATTCTGATTGACCGGTATCAATTGAAATGCCCACGCGGCCCATAAAATTGGCCAATTGTCAATAAGTGTTTTTGCTCTACGGTATTGCATCAAGTTAGAATAACATTTATTGGACTGATGTTTACTCAACTGGCATTGGGTTGAGTACCGATCACCCAACCTACCAAACTGTAACCTTTATTCTGTATGCTTTTTAGCGAATAAGGTAAGCATAACATTGCTGAGAGGGCGAGCGCTGATTGGCTCGCTCAAACCCTAATCAATTCGTTAACCTCAAAATGGTCTTTTTGTACTAATAAATATTCGAGTAGAACGCTCAATGCGTTTGCTAGAGTGCATTTGAGACAATTGATCAAATTTTCGGTTTGAGAAATGAGCGCAGCGTGAGTTCAATGATTTTAGCTGATGTTATTGGTGATTTGGCCATGCCCACAAGGGATCGCATTACCACTTCATAAAGGGTGGTGGACTGAAGGGATGTTTTGCAAACCACTCGCGTGCGCCTTTTATGAGAAAGCGGTGAAATCCGTTATTTGGAATGGCCTTTTTGACCTCGCTCACATAGGCGGGAGGAATGCCGAACTTAAAGAAACCAAGGGAGAAATCAACTAAATCGCCCCTTCTGAAGAGTTCCACCAGCGGATAGCGGTCTGTCTTGTAGGTGCGAACCTTGTGGTGCATCTCGACCATTAGTCCAATTTCCTCAGACCATTCCTGTTGCCCAGTTTCGGATAAGTACCTCTTTACTTCAGACACCGAAGGTGGGATGTAGTCCACGGTATGAGCCGACCAAAGACCTAGATCGTGAAAGCAGGCGGCGATCGCCAACTTGGTCTTTTCTTCTTCGGTGCAGGAATGGAGTGCCAGACAGAAATTGAACATTCGATAGACATGACCCCTGTAACCCAAGTAGTCATCACCGATTCGGTCTTTCCATGCAGCGAGAATTTCTTCTATGAGATCGTTCTTGGTCTCTATGTCCATGCACGCTCTTAGTTCGTAGATTATCTATTTATTGGCATTGTAACCCATTGGAAAAAGCTCCGAATAGATCAAGCCAAAGTCAGGTGCGTTACTTAACGCGCCTTTTTGCTTTTAATCATGATGAATTTGTAATTATTATGCGTTGCGCTAACACATCCTGCCTTGCTGCTATTCTGGTCAGTTATTCTTTACAGTAATCAGACGCGATCGCAGATGCAGCAGGATCAACAGTTTCCCAGTGTCGGTAGTCAGACTAAAGGGCTTTTGGTTAATGCGGATGGTTCTGTGGATATCTATTTCGGGCCGAAACCGCCTGCTGGCAAGGAGAATAACTGGGTGCAGACAAATCCGGGCACGGGTTGGAACACGATTCTTCGGCTTTATGGCCCGCTTGAGCCTTGGTTTGACAAGACTTGGCGACCAGGGGAGATTGAGTTATTGAAATAGTCCTATCCCGAATATTTCTTGATCGCCGATCTGTAGGTTGGGTTGAGGTGACAAAACCCAACATTACCTTTTTACCAAATTACCACCCGATATCTGAGTTATAATCAACACCATCAATATCAAGCTTGACAGACCACTAGATATCACACTTAATATTATGCTGCTGAGGGTACTTTATGTCTAATGCTTCCGACAATGAATCTCCGTCCCAGAAGTCTCAACCAGGAACCGATGAAAAAGTGTTCGATTGGAAAGTCCCTGCTTTAATCGGTGTATTGTTGCTATCTGTAGTTGTTCTAGTTGAGACAGGCATATTGAAATGGGACTGGATAGGGATTTCAGCAAATCAGGAAATTAGCAGGGTTGAGGAGCATACACCGCCCATAGATAAAGACAAGGTTTCCAAGTACACAGTTACGACCAAAGAGATACCAGCGAAAAGCCTCTGGGATTGGCTGGGCTTATTAGGTGTGCCTCTTGTTCTTGCGGGATTGGGTTATTGGTTTCAGGATAAGGAAAAGGACCGTGAAGACAAGAGGCAAGAACAGCTAAAGAAGAATGCTAAACAAAATCGAGACAAAGACTTGCAAATTGCAGATGACAAACAAAAAGACGAGACTCTAAAGAACTACTTTGACAGCATGAAAGAATTGCTGCTCGAAAAAGGGTTAAAAAGAAGTTCTCAGGAAGGCGATGAGGTTAGAAATATAGCTCGTATTCTGACTCTGACTGTTTTTCGGCAGCTTGATGCTGAGAGAAACAGATTAGTGACAAGGTTTTTGCAAGAGTCAGGGCTTATCGCTTATGGCAAAGATAAATCCCTTCCCGTCCTTGACTTAAAGGGTGCCATGCTCGGTAGTGTAAGAATGCCCAATTCTTACAGGGAACGTCCTGTAGACCTTGATTTTGCCGACTTCACTGGTGCCAACCTCACTGGTGCCGACTTCACTATTGCCAACCTCCAAGGTGTCTTACTCAGTGGTGCCAACCTCACTGGTGCCGACTTCATTGCCGCCCACCTCCCTGTTGCCAACCTTAGTCATGCCAACCTTAGTCATGCCGACCTCACTGGTGCCGACCTCCAAGGTGCCACCCTCACTGATGCCAACCTCACTAGCGTCCGCTTCCGTACTGCCGACCTCCGTTTTGCCAACCTCAGTGGTGCTATACTTTTGGACGTAGATTTAAGTGAAGCAAAATCACTCACCGAAATACAGCTAGAAGGAAAAGAAGGAGAAAAACCACCGTTACTGTGCAGGGTCAAATTGCCCGAGGAATTTACAGACAAAGACAAATTCAAAGATCGGGATTGTGAAAAATTACCAGAAGTATTGAGAGAGCGTTATCCTGAACGGTTTAAGAATCTGGAGGAAGCTCAGGCATATGTAGATATAGTTTGCACGGCGGCTCTTCTGGTTTCTGTGTGGAAACGAGGTCTATACTGATAGTTTCTTATTTCAAAATAGTCCTAAAAGTCTTGCCCAGTAAGCATTTAACCTTACATAAGCAAGAATTATCACACAAAGTCGAGAAGAGCCGCACGGCTACAACTTGCATTTTTGACTCAAGGACAATAATATAGTTTAAGAGTCATAATTAGAAGCAAAGCACTCATTAAAAACATGATTAACCTAGAATTCACGGAAGAAGAAAAGAACTCACTGTCTTAGGAAAGATTTCATCATCCTCATCCCCGGGTTCAACTGAAGATGGAAGTTCTCTGGTTAAAAAGCCAAAAGATACCGCACCAAAAAATTTGTCAGTGCGATCGCTGCTCTTGTAGGGTGCGTTAATGAAATGTAACGCACCGAATTGATTGTTATTCACCGTAATTATCTGATGTTTGGGATGTTTATTAATGCGATCGCTGTTATCTTGTTGATTAAACTTTAAAATTGCGATCATTTTGGCGTTTGAAAGTGTGATCGCCGTTATCTTGTTGATTAAGCTTTAAAATTGCGATCGCTTTTCTTGTCATCAGTGAGATCATCTTAATGGTGCGATCGCTGTTATCTTATTGATTAACTTCAAAACGGCGATCGCTTTGGCTTTTGAAAGAGCAATTTTGGCATTTGAAAGTGCGATCCTTGCTGATTAAACTTTGGCTGTTGAAAGTGCGATCTCCTTACATAAACTCAAAATTTAAAACGCGATCACTTTGGCTTGTGAAAGTGCGATTACTTGGACTTTTGAAAGTGAGATTGCCGTT
Organism: Microcystis flos-aquae FACHB-1344; assembly: GCF_014698375.1. Taxonomy (NCBI): domain Bacteria; kingdom Bacillati; phylum Cyanobacteriota; class Cyanophyceae; order Chroococcales; family Microcystaceae; genus Microcystis; species Microcystis flos-aquae. The sequence continues at coordinate 17,798 of NZ_JACJSW010000166.1, forward strand.
ATCTTGTTGATTAAACTTTAAAACTGCGATCATTTTGGTTTTTGAAAATGCGATCACCGTTATAAGGTTTAAAATTGCGCTCTCTTTGGCCTTTAAAAGTGCGATCGCTGTCATCTTGTTGAATAAACTTTAAACTGCGATCATTTTCTCTGATGAAGTGCGATCGCCGTTATCTTGTTGATTAAGCTTTAAAATTGCGATCGCTTTTCTTGTCATCAGTGAGATCATCTTAATGGTGCGATCGCTGTTATCTTATTGATTAACTTCAAAACGGCGATCGCATTTTCCTGTTATCATAGTAAAACCGAGCAAATGTTGGAGTAACAATAACATGAAAATTAAAGCTCTAATCTGGCAAGAGGATGGTATTTGGTGCGGTTCCGTACCTGCATTGCCAGGTTGTCATACCTGGGGAGAAAGCTACGAACAATTATTAGAAATGTTGCAAGATGCGGTTCAAGGATGGCTTGAAGTTGCAAGTCAAGAAACAGAAATTGAAGCAGACAAAGAGCTAATCGAATTATCATTATGAAATCTATTTCTGGCAAAGCCCTTTGTAAAATTATTGAACGTTATGGTTGGCAGTTAAAACGCATTAGTAGTAGTCATCATATTTATACAAAACAGGGAATGAAAGTTATTTTATCCGTTCCTGTTCATGGCAATAAAGATTTGCCAATTGGTACTCTTAAGAGTATTTTGAAAGATGCTGGTCTGAACGAAGATGACTTGAGATAACAGCGATCACTATCACCTTGTTGATTAAACCTTAAAACTGCGATCTCTTTAGACCTCGACCTAATATTATCTTAAGACCAAAAGTCTTTCTAGTTAAGGAATATACCCGAATAAAAATTATTTTAATTGCCTCATATTTTTTCAGCAAACCCGAATTAGCAACGATAGATATACATTACAGTCATCGAACTACTTAGTTAGTACGCAAACCAAAAGCAAGCTGTGACTGGGTTATAATTTTTGGAGATGTCTTTTGAGTGTCATTAGTGTGATCGCTTTTTTTCATCAGTTCTAACTCATGCTGATTTTGATATAATAGCCATAATTGTTTGACATCTTAAGAGAAAAAATCATGATTAGAGCGATTAAACAGAAAGGAATTGTTGGTAGAGAAGGAAAAATAGAGCTTTATTCTGCGGAACTAGAAGAAGGAACAGATGTGGATATTATTATTTTAGTATCTGATTCTGAACCCGATACAACCGAATATCTTCTTTCAACAGAAGCCAATCAGCGTCAATTATCGGAAGCTATTGACAGAATAGAAAATCAAGAAAACTTAGTGACAATTACCACAAAAGAATGGAGTGAAAAATATAGTATTTGATCCGAAAGCTTTTAAATAATTCAATGAATTGTCGATAGAAAACAAAAAACTCTATAAAAAAATCGTTGATTTAATTGATGATATATTGTGCCATCCTTTCTCTGGAATCGGTAAACCCGAACCGTTAAAATATCAACTCAAGGGTTATTGGTCAAGACGCATTAATGATGAACATCGCTTAGTATATAAAATTACAGAAACAGAAATTATTATTATCAGTTGTAAATTTCATTATGACTAGGCTCAATGTAATCGCCGTCATCTTCTTGATTAAACTTTAAAATTGCCATTGCTTGGGATAGGAGCGCCAAGGGCGATCGCTTTTTGGGGATGAGGAGGGGCGATGCCGAAGGCACTGCGTAGCAGATCGCTGATCTGGTCGTTTAGGTCGAGGTAACAAAACCCAACAAGCTTTGTTATAATATTTTTGTCATCAAGAAAGACTCCTAAAAATAGATTTATGCCAGAAATTACTCGATTTTATGGAATTATCATTAAACTCTTTTTTGCCGATCATCCACCTCCCCATTTTCATGCGATTTATGGAGAATATAACGCCCTATTTAATCTGGAAACCTTAGAAATCATTGAAGGAGACTTACCTAATAGAGCCACAAAAATGGTTGTAGAATGGGCAACAATCTATCAACCAGAATTATTGAAAATGTGGAACACTCAAGAATTTAATAAATTACCACCTTTGAAATAAAACAATGCTTTACCCCAAAATAACATCAGCCGAAATCATTGAAAATTATACTCTATTGGTGCATTTTTCTAATCATCAAGCTAGAAAATATAACTGTGAAAATCTACTAGAAAAAACGATGTTTTCTTCCCTTAAAAACTATGCTTTCTTTAAAAACTTTCAACTTGATCCATCAGGTAGCGGAATCATTTGGAATGATGAAGTTGATATAAGCGAGTATGAAATTTGGATCAATGGAATTGAACTATGATTGCCGATCTTGTAGTGCGATCTCTGTCATCTTCTTGATTAAACTTTAAAATTGTCATTGCTTGGGATAGGAACGCCAAGGGCGATCGCTTTTTGGGCAGGGGCAAGAGCGATCGCATCTCTCCTAGGGTAGAACGCTGATGGCAATAGTCAACAGCCTACCGGGAAAAGCTAGACTTTGTAACAAGATTTAGTATTACTTTGTGCTGTGTATAGAGAAGTTGCGAATTGTTAACCCTAGCTTTGCTAAGAAAATAAAATGTGATATTGTGACCCCAAGGCCCTGAAAAATGGCCCAGTTTTCAGTTTTTTTAAACATCAGGTCGCTACATTCTACAGCTATTTTCGCTCAAAAAAAAACGATTTTCTAGGCATTTCCATGACTTATCTTGTTGAACATCCTTCTACAACCTTTTATTCCTATACCGATACGGGGGTCGATCCCCTGAAAACCGCTCACGGAGTTTATATCACGGTTCACGGACATTTTTACCAACCACCGCGAGAAAATCCCTATCTAGACAGAATTGAACGGCAACCGAGCGCCCATCCCTTCCACAATTGGAATGAACGCATCCATCACGAGTGTTATCGTGCCAATGCTTTTGCGCGTATTTACAATGATCGGGGGGAAGTGATCAAAATAGTTAATAACTACGAATATCTCAGCTTTAACATCGGGGCCACCCTCATGTCATGGATGCAATCCCATGATCCCGAAGTTTACCAACGCATCCTGACAGCGGATCAAAAAAGTTGTCAACGCTTAAACGGTCATGGTAACGCCATCGCCCAGGTCTATAATCATATCATTCTGCCTCTAGCCAACAAACAGGACAAATACACCCAAATTCGCTGGGGAAAAGCCGATTTTCAGCACCGTTTCGGCCGGGATCCCGAAGGAATGTGGTTAGCGGAAACAGCCATTGATTTAGCCACAGTGACAGCTTTAATCGATGAGGGGATTAAATTCACCATTTTAGCCCCTTCCCAGGCCCTGCGCTGTCGTCCTTTCCCTAGCGACCAGGATCCTCATCCCCAATGGCACGCGGTGGCCGGAGGTCAAATCGATCCCACCCGTCCCTATCGCTGTTACATCCCCGATGGTCGTTATCTGGATATTTTCTTCTACGATGGTCCAATTTCTCGGGATATGGGCTTTAATGATGTCCTAGCCAGCAGTGATTTTCTCGTCGGTCGTCTGGGACAGGCAATTAAAGGGGATCATCGTCCCTCCCAGTTAATCAGCGTCGCTACCGATGGGGAAACCTTCGGCCACCACAAACAGGGGACAGAGAAGTGTCTTAGCTATGCTTTTACGGAATCTTTCCCTAAAAACGGCTGGACAGTCACCAATTTTGCCCATTATCTCAGTATTTGCCCCCCCACTTGGGAAGTGGAATTAAAACCCGTGACCGCTTGGAGTTGTGTCCATGGCGTAAATCGTTGGCAGGATGACTGTGGTTGCGGGGGAGGGGGAAATTACCAGCAAAAATGGCGTAAACCCCTGCGGGAGTCCCTAAATTGGCTCAGAGATGAGTTAATTAAGGTATATGAGATTCAAGGACAGGAATTTTTCCGCGATCCTTGGCAGACAAGGGATGACTACATTGCAGTTATTTTAGATCGCTCCCCAGACGCGATCGAACATTTCCTCGCTTTGCATCAAAGTCGTACCCTGAGTAAAAGCGAGAAAATCGATGCTTTGCGTTTATTAGAAATGCAAAGACAGGCTTTATTGATGTTTACCAGTTGTGGCTGGTTTTTTGAGGAAATTTCTCGACCTGAAGGCACGCAAATTTTGAGATATGCTGGCCGGTCCCTGGAATTAGCCGGAGAAGTGGCCGGAATTCAATTAGAAATGAATTTCCTCAGTCGTCTAGCTTTCGCTCCCAGTAACGTTAAGTTATATCAAGATGGGGCCGATGTCTATCGACAATTGGTCACTTCTGCGCGGGTCGATTTGGAACGGGTGGCGGCCCATTATGCCATTAGTTCCCTATTTACCAATTATCCCAGTCATCATCGGATTTATTGTTACAATACCCGTCAATTAGATTATCAAAAACAAGCGATCGGGTCTTTAACTTTAGCAGTGGGACAGGTGGAATTAACCTCAGAAATTACCCAAGAAAGTGAACATTTTGTCTTTGCTGTTCTACATTTAGGAGGTTGGGATTTTTACTGCTGCATTCAACCTTTTAACAGTCGGTTAATCTATACCAATCTTAAGGATCATCTCTTTGAATCTTTACAACAGGCCAGTGTCTCGACCATGATCGTAGAAATGGGGCGCGGATTGGGAGAAAACTTTTTTGCTTTACCCCATCTTTTTGCCGATGAAAGACACCGGATCATGCAGAAGGTGACAGCCGAAACTAAAAAACGTCTCGATCAATTATACACCCAAGTTTATCGGGATAATTACGGCATTTTAGCGGCTTTCCAACGGGATGAGCTGCCCGTACCTCAAGAGTTACAGGTAGCGGCCGATATTGCCATTTCTCACCGTTGTTTACAGGTGATTAATGCCCTAGAAAAAGATTTTGAGCAGCGGCAAGCAACGGAGAATAATCTCGATCAATTATTGGCTATTGCTAAGGAAGCCAATCATTTACACTGTCAATTAAACATCCCCGAAGCGCGTCAAACCTTAGAAAGTCTGCTCTGGCAATCTCTTGGGAAATTATTACACGATGGCGATCCTTTAACGGCGGAGGAGGATACTCGCCTAATCACCCGTTTAATTGAAGTTAGCCAACAATTAAAGCTAGGATTATCCCTCGATCGCTCTCAGGAATTATACTATTATTACTTCCATGATCGTCTAGTTCCTAATTCTTTGCGGTCCAATTCCATAGATGCTGCCTGTCCTTGGCCGATGACTCAATTAAAATGGTTATTACTATTAGGACAGGTGTTAAAAGTTGATGTGAGTATTTGGCTGTAAAATCAGTCAAAGGGTGGGCAATGCTCACCCTTTGATGATTAAGTGGGTTAGGCGATGATTGCCCTGGAACTCAGGTTAACCCAGAGACTAAACCCTTAGATTTATAATGGATCATAAGTCTCTCATCGAAGGTTTACATGACTATCACGCCGATTTATGCCGCCTCAGCCGGCACAGCAACCCAGTATCCCGATGCTTTTGGGCGTTTTGGACGCTACGGGGGCAAATACGTCCCGGAAACCCTGATGCCAGCCTTAAGTGAACTAGAAACGGCCTATAATCAGTATCAAGACGACCCCGATTTTCAAGAAGAATTAAATCAACTGCTCAAGGATTACGTCGGTAGACCTAGTCCCTTATATTTTGCCGAACGTCTCACCGCCCATTATGCCAAAGCTGACGGTACTGGGGCGCAAATTTACCTAAAACGGGAAGATTTAAACCATACCGGGGCCCACAAGATTAATAACGCCCTCGGTCAGGTTTTATTAGCCAAACGCATGGGTAAAAAGCGAATTATCGCCGAAACTGGGGCAGGACAGCACGGCGTGGCCACCGCTACGGTTTGCGCTCGTTTTGGTCTAGAATGCGTGATTTATATGGGAATTCACGATATGGAACGCCAAGAACTCAATGTTTTCCGCATGAGACTGCTTGGCGCGACGGTGCAACCCGTGGCCGCCGGGACAGGAACCCTGAAAGATGCCACCTCGGAAGCGATTCGCGACTGGGTAACGAATGTGGAAACCACTCACTACATCCTTGGTTCTGTGGCAGGTCCCCATCCCTATCCGATGATGGTACGCGATTTTCATGCGGTTATCGGTCAAGAAACTCGTCAGCAAAGTCTGGAAAAATGGGGCGGTTTACCAGATATTCTCCTCGCTTGCGTGGGGGGTGGTTCTAATGCTATGGGTTTATTTCATGAGTTTGTTAAAGAAGCTTCCGTGCGTTTAATTGGTGTTGAGGCCGCCGGGGAAAGTATCGCTTCCGGAAAACACGCCGCCACCCTTACCCAAGGTCAACCGGGGGTTCTACATGGAGCAATGAGTTATTTATTACAAGATAACGAAGGTCAAGTTATCGAGGCTCATTCCATTAGTGCCGGTTTAGATTATCCCGGAGTCGGGCCAGAACATAGCTTTTTAAAAGATAGTGGTCGCGCCGAATATTACAGTGTCACTGACCGGGAAGCATTAGAAGCTTTTCAAAGAGTTTCCCGTTTAGAAGGGATTATTCCGGCCCTAGAAACTGCCCACGCTTTAGCCTATTTAGAAACTCTTTGCCCGCAAGTAAATGGTAGTCCTCGCATTGTTATTAATTTCTCTGGACGGGGTGATAAAGATGTGCAATCGGTGGCTAAATATTTATCGATGAATGGTTAACCTTTAGCCTTTTCAGTGAGCAGTTATCAGATTTGAGTATTAAGTGATCGGTATTAGATGAGCAGTATTAAATGGCGGTTTCTTGCTGTCTTTTTACCCTTGAACGATTATCATTTACTGAGCCATGAAAATGCTACCCACTCCCCGTCTCATCACTGATCACTGGTAAATCAGAGGGATAAGCTATTGTGCATCTAAATTTGATATTCGTTTTCAACCGTTCCCTGTTCCGGACTAGCTGAATTTGATATCCTCTTGGGGTTTCTTGAGCGGTTTCCCAGCTGCCTTAACAGATTTACTCTGTTCTGGTCTTAGAGTCGCTCTAAGTGGCACTTTCTAGCATAAGTGGGTGGGTGGAATTAAATATAAAATGAACGTAGGTTGGGTTGAAGCATGAAACCCAACGCCCGCATGGGTTACGCTACCGCTAACCCATCCTACAAATAATTGTGCCTACCTACTTATATCGTGCAAATGCGCTAGTATTTAACAGTAAAGCCAACCTAGAACGACGGGGTTTCTGACCCAATTTTTCGATGAAAATTCTTCAGATTGTTCCTTCGATTTCCCTTGTTTATGGTGGCCCCAGTCAAATGGTACTCGGTTTGTCAGCGGCCTTGGCGCAACTAGGCCAAGAGGTGACTATTATTACCACCGATTCCAATGGTGACACGGGACAAGCACCCCTAGAGGTGCCTTTAGGGGTCCCTGTTAGTCAAAATGGCTATCAAATCTATTATTTTCCCTGTTCTCCCTTTCGCCGCTATAAATTTTCCCTTGATCTGTTTACTTGGTTGGCTAATAGGGCAAAAGATTACGATATCGCCCATATTCATGCCTTATTCTCCCCAGTGAGCAGTATATCGGCTTCGATCGCTCGTTACCGTCAACTGCCCTATATTCTCCGTCCCCTAGGCACCCTCGATCCGGCAGATTTGCAAAAAAAACGGCAACTTAAACAAATATATGCCAATTTTCTGGAAAAACCCAATTTAGCGGCGGCGGCGGCAGTTCATTTTACCAGTCAGCAGGAGTGTCAAATCGCCGAAAGATTTAATATAAAAACTAAGGATATTGTCATCCCCCTAGGGGTAGATTTTTTTGACCCACAAGCTCTACCGGTAAACGGTTTTGATCTTCCCCAAAATAAACCGATCATCCTCTATATGTCCCGTCTTGACCCGAAAAAAGGTCTAGATTTATTGCTGCCCAGTTTAGAAAGTCTGTTAGCAAAGGGACTAGATTTTCATTTTGTCTTAGCAGGAGGCAATCCCCAGGATCGGGAGTACGAAAATCGCATTAAAAATCAGATCGAGCGGTCAATCTTGGGCAAAAATACAACAATTACCGGATTTGTGACCGGAGAAGTAAAAAATAACCTCCTCGCTAGGGCCGATTTATTTGTTTTACCTTCCTACTATGAAAATTTTGGCATCGCAGTGGCAGAAGCTATGGCTGCCGGAATTCCCGTGGTTATCTCCGACCGGGTGGATCTGCATCCTGCGGTGGCAGCAGCGGCTGCGGGATGGGTGACAGCTTGTCAGCTGGAGGATTTAACTAATACTTTGGCAACTGCCCTGACTAACCCAGAAATTCGCCAACAAAGGGGGAAAAATGCCAGGGATTTAGTCTTAAATCAATATAGTTGGTCAGCGATCGCTGAACAGCTGTTAACCGTCTATGAAAATCTAGTCGGCGCTATCGATCGTCCCCTGCTCGATCGAAGTCACAGACGGATTAAGATTTAGGCCATCAGGATAACCAGCACTAAAAATGCCAGTAGGGTTAAACCTGATTGCAGAAAGACGGGAAGCGCAAAAGAATTCATAATGGGACTTAAACAAATTTCAAGCCCAAATAAAGCCTAAACTGGCTTTGTAAGCGGCAAACACATCCCGATTCTCGGTCAGCCACTCAAAGAAACGGAAAGACATCGCTGTCCGAAAAGCTTCTAAAGCTTCCACAAAAGTGTTTAAAGGTCGATTCGCCCACCGCCTTTGCAATCCCCCAGTTAACTTATGCCACAGGATAAATGTATAGGCACAAAACACCAAGATAAAATGACGAAGTAAGCTTCGTTTATCCCTGACTTGATATTCCCTTAACCCTAACCATCCTTTGGCTTCTCGGTAGAATACTTCCACCCAATTTCTTTCGGTGTAAGTCTTGACTATCCACGAAGCTGTTACTGTATCTGCCTCAACTACATTGGTGATGAAATAGTCCACCTCTGTGGCTTTTTCCATTGAACTTGCCTTCATGACGATCGCCAAGTTCCTTTCTCCTTCTAGTTGAGATATTTTCGCTCTGAATACCGCTACCCAAACCGTTTTTTCTTGATCTAGATTTAGGGTGATTTTCTCCCAATCCTTTTCTGATAG